>LVAZ01000327.1 GCA_001603055.1 Victivallales bacterium Lenti_02 | reverse complement strand
CCCAGACCGGGTCCAGGCGCGGGTCGTCGAGGGTGAATAGCTGGTATTCGGGATGGAGCTTGAGGCCGAGCAGCCCCAGGGAATGGAGGCGCTCGATCTCCGCGCCCGGCTGGGGAAGGTCGGGATGGATGGTGCCGAGGGAGAGGACCGGCCATTCGTTGCCGGCGGCGGCCCAGTTGTTGATGCTGCGGACCTGTTCCGGCTTAGTGGCGATGGGGCAGTTCAGAGCCCCGTCGCAGCCCGCTTCGCGCAGGCGCTTGACCAGTCCGCTCCGCGTGCCGTCGAAGTCGGGCATGATTCCCGCCGCCCGGCCGATGGCGGCGACGGCGGCAGAGGCTACGCCGTCGGGAAACACATGGGTATGGCAATCAAAAATGGGCATGGCTGAATTCCGGCAACAGGAGGGCAAAAAAACCAAAGGGAAGGTAATTTGGCCCGCCGAGTTTGCGAGCCTTGGCGCGACGGGTTCTCTCTCCGGCGGGAATGGGTTACATTGCCGGGAATCCCCACCATCCTCGAATAGCGGAGAAACCGATGAAACCGATCCTTGAACGTCTGGCCGCCGGTGAGATTCTGGTCTGCGACGGGGCCATGGGCACCTTTCTGCAGGAGAAGGGGCTGCAACCCGGCGACTGTCCGGAGCTATGGTGCGTGGACCGGCCCGGGGACGTGCGCGACATCCACCGCAGCTACCGTCTGGCGGGGAGCGATCTGGTCGAGTGCAATTCCTTCGGCGGCAGCCGCTACAAGCTGGCCCACTACGGCTTGCAGGACCGGGTGGCCGAGATCAACCGGGCGGCGGCGGCGCTGGCCCGCGAGGTGGCGGGGAACGACCAGTACGTGCTCGGCAGCGTCGGCCCCACCGGCGAGTTCATGGCCCCCCTCGGGCTCGAATCCGAGGAGGATTTCTATCAGGCCTTCAAAGTCCAGATCGCGGCGTTGAAGGAGGGCGGGGCGGACGCGGTGGTCATCGAGACCATGACCGCGCTCGACGAGGCCCTGGCCGCCGTCCGCGCGGCCAAGGACGTGGGCGGGCTGGTCGTGATTACCAGCTTCACCTTCGACCCGCAGTACGCCGGCGGCTACGCCACCATGATGGGGGTGACGCCGGCCGCCTACGCGGTGCAGGCCGCGGCGGCGGGGGCGGATATCATCGGCACCAACTGCGGGACCGGTCCGGACCACATGATCGAGGTGGTGAAGCAGCTTCGGGCGGCGGTGCCTGGCGTGCCGGTCATGGCCATGCCCAACGCGGGCATGCCGGAACTGGACCGCGAGGGCCGCACGATTTTCCGCGAGAGTCCCGAGGAGATGGCGGGCAAGGTGCCGAAGCTGCTCGCCGCCGGGGCGAATATCATCGGCGGCTGCTGCGGCACCACCCCGGCGCACATCGCCGCCATCAAGGCCGCGCTCCGCTAGACCACCTCGGTAAGGTATTTCTTCTCCAGCAGCCGCCAGAACACCACGGCGAAAGCGGTGAGGGGGATCGCCAGCATCATGCCGAGGATGCCGCCGAGGGCGACTCCCCAGAAGAAGACCGCGAAGATGATGAGGGCGGGATGCAGCCCCGTGCGCTTGCCCATGATCCGCGGGGTCAGGAGGTAGCCCTCGATGGCCTGCACGATCGAGAAGACCACCAGCACCAGCACCACCAGGGTGAGGCCCCCCGCCTTGCTGAAATAGGCCAGGGGCAGGGCCACGGCGAGTCCCGCGATGCTGCCCAGATAGGGGATGATGTTGAGAAAGCCCAGGCTGATGCCGATGACGATGCCGTAGGGCAGGCCGACCAGGGCGAAACCGAGGGCGAAGAGCAGCCCCTGGGCGAAGGCGACGATGATCTGGCCCCGGAAAAAGGTGAGCAGAATCTCGACGAACTGGCTGAACAGGTAGACCGCGTCCTCCCTGGTCTCCGGCTTGAGGAACGGCAGGAAATCGCCGATTTTCCGGGTCTCGAAGGGCTTGGCCATGAGGAAGAAGGCCAGATACACGGGCAGCACCGCCCAGGCGAACAGGCCGGCGGCGGACTGGAAGAGCTGGACCAGGGACTGCGACAGCCTGCCTCCCCAGTAGCGGAGCAGGCTCACCACGATCCCGTCGGGATTCTTCAACTGGCTGTTGAACTCGCCCATGAGGCCGTATTTCTCCAGCAGGCTGGTGACTTTGGGCCAGTGCGAGCGGGCCAGCTCCTGCAAGCGGCCGATGCTGGCGGGCAGCTCGTCGATGAATTGGAGAATCTGGTTCACCGCGAAGGCGCCGACGGTCCAGGCAAAGGCCACCAGCGGGACGAGCGCCGACAGGAAGAACAGAATCAGGGCCGCCGTCCGCGAGCCCCGGCACACCTTGAGCAGCCAGTCGTAGTAGGGCCGCAGCAGCATGGCCAGGATGCCCGCCACCACCGGGGGCAGCAGGACATTCTGGAAGCGGTTGATGAAGCGGGCCAGCCCCCAGACGATGCCGCTGCCCACCGCCGCCAGCAGCAGGGCCGCCAGCAGGGTCAGGGCCGCCGCGACGGTGGCGCGCTGGCGCGGTCCCAATTCGAGTTCCTTCAGCATCGGCGTCCTCGCGGGGGGAGTGGTTCCATTCGGTCAATATGTGTAGCCCGGCGCGCCCCCTCTGTCAAGAGGGGAAACGGAACGGCCCCGGCGGCGGGGTGCCGTCGGGGCCGGGAGGGCGCGGGCGGGAACTAGGCGTTGCCGCGGGAGATGTAGTGGGTGTGGAGCAGCTCGTGGGCCAGGTGGCTGCCGGGCTTGCCGAGGAACTCGTCGTAGAGCTTGATGATGTCGGGATTCTGGTGGGACTTGCGCTTGGGCAGGCCCTTGTCCGCCTCGTAGATGGCGTTCATGCGGGCTTCGAGGATGGCGGTGTTGCCGCGGATGTAGGGCTGGCCGCCGCCGTTGAGGCAGCCGCCGGGGCAGGCCATGATCTCGATGATGTGGTACTGGGCCTCGCCGCTGCGGATGCGTTCGAGCAGGCGCCGGGCGTTGCCGAGACCGGAGACGACCGCCGCCTTCACCTGCATGCCGGCCACCTCGACGGTGGCCTCCTTGGTGCCTTCGAGGCCGCGGACGGCGGCGAAGTCCACCTTTTCGAGGTCCTGGCCGGTGAGCCAGTCGGCGGCGGTGCGGAGGGCGGCTTCGAGGACGCCGCCGCTGGCGCCGAAGATGACGGCGGCGCCGGTGGATTCGCCGAGGGGGCTGTCGTACTCGCCGTCCTCGAGCCGGTCGAGCTGGATGCCGGCCTCGTTCAGCATGATGATGAGTTCGCGGGTGGAGAGGACGATGTCCACGTCGCGGATGCCGTCCCGGGCGAACTCGGGGCGGGAGGCCTCGTACTTCTTGGCCAGGCAGGGCATGATGGAGACGACGACCAGATCCTTCGGGTCCACGCCGAGCTTCTGGGCGTAGTAGGTCTTGGCGATGGCGCCGAACATCTGCTGCGGGGACTTGGCGGTCGAGGGGATGTGGATCAGATCGGGGAACTGGTGTTCGAAGAACTTGACCCAGCCGGGGCAGCAGGAGGTGAGGATGGGGAGGTTCTCGCCCTTCTTGACCCGCTCGATGAACTCGGTGGTCTCCTCCATGATGGTGAGGTCGGCCGCGAAGTCGGTGTCGAACACGGCGTCGAAGCCGAGGCGGCGGAGGGCGGTGACCAGCTTGCCGGTGGAGATGGTGCCGGGCTTGAGCCCGAAGCCTTCCCCGATGGCCACGCGCACGGCGGGGGCGGTCTGCACCACCACCGTCTTCTTCGGGTCGTTCAGGGCGTCGAGCACGTCCTGGTTGCGGATCACGGCGGTGAGGGCGCCGACCGGGCAGGCGGCGACGCACTGGCCGCAGAAGACGCAGTTGGTCTCGTCCAGCGGCTTCTCCAGGGTCGGGGCGACGATGGCCTCGAAGCCGCGGCGCACGCCGGAGAGGATGCCGACGGTCTGCATCTCGTTGCAGGCGGACTCGCAGCGGCGGCACATGATGCACTTGTTGAGGTCGCGGACGATGGACTCGTTGGCCTTGTCGAAGTCATAGGTGGACTGCTCGCCCTCGTACTTGACGCTGGTGAGCTTGAAGTCGGCGGCGAGCTTCTGCAGCTCGCAGTTGCCGCTCTTGGCGCAGGTGAGGCAGTCCTTGGGGTGGTCGGAGAGGATCAGATCGAGCACCGTGCGGCGGGCGTTGACGGCGCGGGGCGAGTGGGTCTGGATGACCATCTTGTCCATGACCGGGGTGCAGCAGGCGGGAGCCAGGTTGCGGCGGCCCTCGACCTCGACCATGCAGATGCGGCAGGAGCCCTTGCGGTGCTCGAAGTGGAAGCAGTCCAGCTCGAGGTAGCAGAGGGTGGGAATCTTGATGCCGAGCTTTTTGGCGGCCTGGAGGATGGTGGCACCGTCCTTGACCTTTACCGGCATGCCGTTGATGGTGATATTCAGCAGCTTTTCAGAACTCATCGAATGAAGCCTCCGTTGGGCAAGTGTTGTGGCCGGGTTCCCTGCGCTAGTTCTTCTCGATGGCGTGGAACTTGCAGGTGTCGTAGCACACGCCGCAGCGGATGCACTTGCTCTGGTCGATCACGTGCTTCTGCTTGCGCTCGCCGGCGATGCAGCCGACCGGGCAGTTGCGGGCGCAGAGGGTGCAGCCCACGCAGGCGTCGGTGATGGTGTAGGTGATCAGGCGGGAGCAGACGCCGGCCGGGCAGCGCTTGTCCACGATGTGGGCGCGGTATTCGTCCGCGAACTGGGCCATGGTGGAGAGCACCGGGTTCGGCGAGGTCTGGCCGAGGCCGCAGAGGGCGGTGTCCTTGATGGTCTGGGCCAGGCTGGCCAGCTTGTCGAGGGTTTCCGGCGTGCCCTTGCCCTGGGTGATCTCGGTGAGCATCTCGAACAGGCGCTTGTTCCCGATGCGGCAGGGGGTGCATTTGCCGCAGGATTCGTCGAGGGTGAATTCGAGGAAGAAGCGGGCCACGTTGACCATGCAGTCGTCCTCGTCCATGACGATCATGCCGCCCGAGCCCATCATCGAGCCGAGGGCGATGAGGCTGTCGTAGTCGATCGGGGTGTCGAGCTTGTCGGCCTTGATGCAGCCGCCGGAGGGGCCGCCGGTCTGCACGGCCTTGAACTCCTTGTCCTCGCGGATGCCCTTGCCGATGCCGAAGATGATGTCGCGCAGGGGGGTGCCCATGGGCACCTCGACCAGACCCACCTTCTTGACCTTGCCGGCCAGGGCGAAGACCTTGGTGCCGGGGCTCTTCTCGGTGCCGAGGCGGGTGAACCATTCGGCGCCCATCCGGACGATGGCGGCGACGTTGGCGAAGGTCTCGACGTTGTTGACGATGGTGGGCTTCTTCCACAGACCCTCGACCGCCGGGAAGGGCGGCTTGAAGGTGGGCTCGCCGCGCATCCCCTCGATCGAGTGGATCAGGGCCGTCTCCTCGCCGCAGACGAAGGCGCCCGCGCCGAATTTCAGCTCGATGTCGAAGGAGAAGCCGGAGCCGAAGATGTTCTTGCCGAGCAGACCCTCGTGCTGGGCCTGGTCGATGGCGAGCTGCAAGCGCTTGATGGCCAGCGGATATTCGGCGCGGATGTAGATCACGCCGTTGCCCGCGCCGATGGCGTAGCCGGCGATGGCCATGGCCTCGAGCACGGAGTGGGGGTCGCCCTCGAGCACCGCGCGGTCCATGAACGCGCCGGGGTCGCCCTCGTCCGCGTTGCAGATGACGTACTTCTCGGCGCTCTTCTCGCGGGCCGCGAAGCTCCACTTGACGCCGGTGGGGAAGCCGCCGCCGCCGCGGCCGCGCAGGCCGGAGGCCATGATTTCCTGCACCACGCTCTCGGGAGTCATCTGGGTGACGGCCTTGGCCAGGGCCTGGTAGCCCTTGCGGGCGATGTACTCGCCGATCTTCTCGGGATTGATGCGGCCGGTGTTGCGCAGGGCGATGCGGGCCTGCGGCGCGCCGTCCGTGTTGTCCTCTTCCTCGGGGAAGTACCAGCCCCGGGTGATGGTGTCCAGACCCTTGGCCTCGCCGGCGAAGGCGTCCAGCACCGCCGTCGCCTGCTCGGGCGTGACGTTGCCGAAAATCTGCCTCTTGCCGGTGTCGGCGTTGAACACCTCGATGGTGGGTTCGCTGTGGCACAGGCCCATGCAGCCGACCTCGACCAGGTGGATCGTGTTGTTCAGGCCGCGGGTGTCCAGGGCCGCCCGCAGGGATTCCAGCACCGGGGTCGTCCCCGCCGCGATGCCGCAGGTGCCCATGGAAACGAGAATCGCGCTCTTGGCCGAGGGGTCGCCCAGCAAGGCCGCGTACTGCGTCAGTTTTTCCGGAGTGTCGATCATCGTGGGGGTCTCTCTGCTAGTTGCACTCGCTCAGAATGTTGGCGACCTTGGCGGGGGTGACGTTGCCGTACACCCGGCCGTTCACCATGACCACCGGGGCCAGGCTGCACGCCCCGACGCAGCGCAGCGCGCCCAGGCTGAACTTGCCGTCCTCGGTCGTCTCGCCCTCGCTCACCGAGAGGTAGCGCTTGAATTCGTCCAGCACCTTGCCCGCGCCGCGCACGAAGCACGCCGTGCCCGTGCACACGCTGATCTGGTGCTTGCCCAGCGGCTTGGTGGTGAAGAAGCTGTAGAAGCTGATCACCCCGTACACCTCGCTCAGGTGCAGGCCCAGCTTCTCGGCCACGAACCGCTGCACTTCCTCCGGCAGGTAGCCGAAAATCCCCTGCGCCTTGTGCAGGCTTTGGATCAGAAGCCCCCGGTTCAGGTCGCGGTTCGCCCCGATGGGCAGACCGGCCATGTACGCGGTCAGCTCCGCCGTTTTGTCCGGGAATTTCTGGATGAGATCGACGCACTTGCTGTCACATGCCGCGCAAGACATTCAAGTTGCTCCTTTTTCGACTTGCAAGAAACCAGACCGGGGACATATTAAAGAAAAAATTCTCGATAGAGCCCACGAAAAAAGCCCGGAAACGGGCGGTTTTCCGCCAGCTCCCGTCCGTGCGTCGGCCAGTGCCGCGAGTCTGCGAGGGCTGGCCGTAGGCGGGGCGCCAGGTGGCGGAGAGCAGATAATCTAGCTCGCGACACCCGGCCTGCAAGCCGTCGGCGCTTCTCTTTGCATGCCGGTTTGCGGACAAAACGTTGCTGTTCCGGTGCTATCTTGTGGCGTGTCCGGTCATGCCCAAGGAGTCCGCCATGCGTTGTTGCCTCGCGCTTTCCCTGCTGCTTCCGGTGTTCGGGTTCGCCGCCGATCCGGGCGTCCGCCAGATCGGGGTGAATCTCGCCGGGGCCGAATTCGGGCGGGAGATGCCCGGAACCTACGGCAAGGAATACACCTATCCCGGCACCCGGCAGTTCGACTATTGCCGCGCCAAGGGCATCGCCATCGTCCGCCTGCCCTTCCGCTGGGAACGCCTCCAGCACAGTCTGCTGGAACCTCTCGACGCGGACGAGCTGGCCCGGCTGGACGCCACCGCGGCCCTGGCCCGCGAGCGGGGGATCAAACTCCTGCTCGACATGCACAACTACGCCCGCTACCGGGGGCGGCTCATCGGCGGCGACGAGGTGCCCAACGCCGCCTTCGCCGATGTCTGGGCCCGCCTCGCCGCGCACTACCGGGGAAATGCGGCGATTTTCGCCTACGGCATCATGAACGAGCCCCACGGCACCAAGGGTCTGTGGCCCGCCGCCGCCCAGGCCTGCGTGGACGCCATCCGCGCGGTGGACATGGAGACCACCATCATCGTCTGCGGCGACGGCTGGAGCGGCGCCCATTCCTGGCCCCAGATCAACGGCAAGTTCCTCCTGAACGACCCGGCGGACAGGCTGGTCTACGAGGCCCACCAGTATTTCGACCGCGACCACTCGGGCAGCTACAAGAAGAGCTACGACGAGGAGGGCGCCTATCCGGATGTCGGCGTGGACCGTCTGCAACCCTTCATCAAGTGGCTGGAGGAGCACGGCGCCAAGGGCTTCATCGGCGAGTTCGGCGTGCCCGACGACGACCCGCGCTGGCTGGTGGCACTCGACCGCACCCTCGCCGAGATGCGCCGCCACCAGCTCGGCGGCACCTATTGGGCGGCCGGTCCGTGGTGGGGCAAGTATCCCCTTTCGGTCGAGCCCCGCGACGGCCAGGACCGTCCGCAGATGGCCGTCCTCGAACAATACGCCGGCGACCGGGACGGCAGCGGCGACAAGCCCTGGATCGCCGCCGCCGAAACCGCCGAGGCCGCCGCCCGCGCCGCCCGCGAGGCCGAGGCCAAACTCGGTCGCCGGGTCCACGATTTCGGCGCCCGCCCCGAGTCCTACCACTACAGCAACGAAGGCAGCGAATTCGCCAGCGAGGAGGGCACCGACGGCGACCGGGCCTGCCGCCGGATTGCCTACCGCCACCTCGGCGAACCCGCCTGGGTCGGCTTCGGACTCTATTTCGGCAGCCTCGACTGCCGGGGCCACGCCGCCTTCAGCCTGGACATCCGGGCCGAACAGCCCGTCCGGCTGGAAATCAAGGCCTACACCCCGGACGGCGAGCGCTTTGCCGGCTTTTTCGCGGTCGCCGCAGGCTGGCAGACCCTCGCCATCCCCTTCGCCGAACTCAAGGCCGGGGAAACTGTCTTCCAGCCCGACCTCCGCATTCAGAAAATCGAGTTCCAGCCCGGTACCAACCGGGAGGGCGGCAAGCTGGACCTGGGCGTCTTCCGCCTCGCCGCCGCCCCGTGATGTCACCTCATTCTTCACCATGAAAGATCGGTAGCCCTGCATGACCCAAAAACTCGTCGTCCTTCTCGCGCTTATTTGGTTGCCGTGCCTGGTGGCGGGCGATTGGCCCGGTTGGCGGGGCCCGGAACGGAACGGGATTTCGCCCGAGACGGGGCTGGACTGGACCTGGGCGCCGGAGGGGCCGAAGGTGCTGTGGCGGGCTGCCGTGGGAACGGGATTTTCCGCCTTCGCCGCAGCGGGGGGACGGGTCTACACGCTCGGCAACCAGGACAATGTGGACACCGTGTACTGCCTGGACGGCGAGACGGGTCGGGAGGTCTGGCGCCATTCCTACCCCTGCCCGCTCGATCCCTTGTCCTACGAGGGCGGCCCGAGCGCGACGCCTGCGGTGGACGGCGGCCGGGTGTATACCCTGAGCAAATCGGGCCACGCCTTCTGCCTCGATGCCGCCACCGGCGAGGTGCTTTGGTCGAAAACCTACCCCGCGCCGCCCACGACCAGAGCCGACTACCGGGTGTGGTGGGGCTACGCCGGCTCGCCGCTGGTCCTCGCCGACCGGGTGGTCCTGGCGGTGGGGACCGCCGGTCTGGCCCTTGACAAGACGAGCGGCGAGACGCTCTGGGAAAGCCCGCCCGGCCGCCCCGGCTACTCGTCGCCCGTGCCTTTCCAGCAGGGTGGGCGCTCGGCGTTCGCTCTGGTCGGCGGCCACGAGGTGCTGGCGGCGGATCCGGCTACCGGCGAGGTGCTGTGGCGTTTCCCCTGGCGGACCACCTGGGACCAGAACGCGCCCGACGTGCTGGTCGGCGACGGCCGGTTGCTGGTCTCCACCGGCCACGGGGTCGGCTGCGCCCTCTTCGACCTTTCCACCGGCCAGCCCGCCGAAATCTGGCGGAACCGGAATCTGCGCAATGAGATGGGCAGTTCGGTGCTGTGGCAGGGCAAAGTGTACGGCTACGACTTCCGTCAACTGCGCTGTCTCGACTGGCAGACCGGCGAGGTGGTCTGGACCGCCCCCGAGTCGCGCCTGGGCACGGTCATTTTGGCTGACGGCAAGGTGCTTGGCCTCGAGGAAACCGGCCGGCTGGTGGTGGCCGAGGCCACCCCCGAAGCCTGCCGGATCGTGGCCCGGGCCCAGATTCTCGGTGGCCGCTGCTGGTCGGCCCCCGCCCTCGCGGACGGCCGGCTTTATGTCCGCAACGCCGCTGGCGAAGCGGTCGGCCTGGACCTGCGGCGCCCCCCCGCCCCCTGAGCCGCCCGGCTTTCGGCGGGGAAGGCCGGATGGAAGGCGCCCACCGGGTTCAGAACTTCAGGTTCTTCTTCGCGGTCTTGATGAAGCGCCCGAAGTCCCGGTCCTTCTTGCGCTTCTCGGCGTAGGAGAGATCGTGGAATTCGGTTTCCTTCTGCAGCTTGCGGTAGCTCTGGAAACGTTCCTCGTCCAGCTCGCCGGCGGCCAGCGCCGCCCGGACCGCGCAGCCCGGCTCCCGGTCATGGGTGCAGTCGGGGAAGCGGCAGCGGGGGGCCAGCTCCTGGATGTCCGGGAAACTGTCCTCGACCCCGTCGCCGGCCCCGAGCAGCCCCAGCTCGCGCATGCCGGGGGTGTCGATCAGCAGCGCGCCGTTGTCGAGCGCGATCAGTTGGCGCCGGGTGGTGGTGTGGACCCCTTCGCCGCTGGCGCTGACGGCCCGGGTGTCCAGCGCCTCCGCCCCGAGCAGGCGGTTGACGAGGGTGGTCTTGCCGACGCCCGAGGAACCCAGCAGACAGAAGGTTTTGCCGGGTTGCAGCAGGCGCCGGAAATCCTCCCAGCCGCTGCCGGTCACGTTGCTCAGCGGCACCAGCCGGGCCGCAATGCCGCTGGCCGCGATGTCGCCGAGCCGTTCGGCCAGTTCGTCCGGACTCACCAAATCCGTCTTGGTCAGGATGACAATCGGCTCGACCTGGCCCTCGTGCGCGGCGACCAGAAAGCGTTCAAGCCGACGCAGGTTGAAATCGAAATGGCAGGACAGCACGATCAGGGCGGCGTCCAGATTGGCGGCGATCATCTGGAAGTCCACCGTCTTGCCCGGCGCCTTCCGGCGCAGGAAGGTCCGCCTGGGCAGAACCTCGTGGATGATGGCCAGGGTCGGCGAGGCCGGCTCGATGCCCACCCAGTCGCCCACGCAGGGCAGATCGGCGGCGGATTCCACCCCGAACCGGAACCGGCCCGCGAGTTCCGCGCCGGTCTCCCCCTCTTCGCTCCGCACCAGGAAACTCCCCCGGTCCACCGCCATCACCCGGGCCACGCTCCGCCCCGACGCCAGAATACCCTCCGACCGGCTGCGGAACCAGTCGTCAAACCCCAATGCCTGCATATCCATCGCTGTCTTCTTCGCTGCGCTGCCACCCTTGCCGCGCTGCCGCGCGGTTCGGAATCTCATACCCGGAGTCTCCGGGAAACCCCCTACGCTATCCAGCCTATTCCCGCTGTCAAACGGCCTGCAGCAAACCTGGTTCTGCCAGCCGCTTCGGCCTTGCTCGGAGCCCCCCCCCGCCGGAGCCGGCCAAGCTGCGGGGGGAACGCCTGCCCGCTGGTCTTTCCCGATGGACGGAATGGACGGGATGGACGGGATGGACAAACCCAAGCGCCTGGCACCGCACGGCCCCCTTGGGAACGCCGCTCTCCCGGAGCGGCAATTCCGCGCATTGGCCGCGCCATGCCCACCTGTGCGGTTGGTTGGGGAGAGGATACGGTGGCCGGAGCTTCCAGCACAGGACTGGAGTTTGGCAGAAATCGGCTGAATGGCCACGAGGCTTATGTGCCGGAGGCACTACACAAACATAGCCTGGGGCAATCGCCCCAGGACTGGAGTTTGGCAGAAATCGGCTGAATGGCCACGAGGCTTTTGTGCCGGAGGCACTACACAAACATAGCCTGGGGCAATCGCCCCAGGACTGGCACGGATCCCCGTTTTCCGCCCTGGAGGGCATACGCGTCAACCTAATGGTTGCTGCCTGCTCTGGCGCATCGGTTT
>LVAZ01000326.1 GCA_001603055.1 Victivallales bacterium Lenti_02 | reverse complement strand
GGCCATGACGGCGGTCTGCAGGAAGCGCTGGCCAAGGACCAGGTTGGCGTGGAAGGGGGGACTGAGCGCGTCGCGCGCGTAGGCCGTGCCGGGGATGTTCCGGCCGGTCTTGCGCAGGAGCGTGTCGTCCATGGCGGCGTAGACGGGGCGGGCGGGGCCGGTCGACGCCACCGCGTCGGCGAGGACCGGCCCGAACAGGTCGTCCGGACGCCACGCCGTCTTGGAGAAGAGCCGGTAGTCGGCGCTCCAGTCGCCCCCGGTCCCGTTCCACTCGATGGCGCTGGTCACCGTCTTGGGCATGTCCCCGCACAGCAGTCCCAGGCCGATCTCCACCAGGCGGGGGCGGGGACGGGGGTCGGGAAGCGCCAGGCTCATGCGGACGAGCAGCCCCAGGACACAGTCCAGCAGGAAGTTGCCCATGGCCGCGCCTACGCTTTCCCGAGAAGGGCGAACTCGTTGCGCCCCGCGCGCCGGAACGTGCGCCCCTCCAGCACCTTCTTCGTCAGGGCGGAGACGATGGACTCGCGCTTCAGCTCCCTGCCGTGGTCCCGCCTGGCCCGGACGATGATCTCGCTGACGTGCAGCGGAACGCCGGCCGCCGCAAGTATGTCTTCGACAACGGATATATTCGACTTCTTTCCGGCCCCCTTCGCCCCGGCGCCCTCCGCCCGCCGCCCGCCACGCAGGGCGCGCACCGCGCGAAGCTGCCCTTCCAGCATGGATTCCAGAACCTCCACCAGGTCGTCTCGGGTCAGTTGGTCGCCCATTGTCGGCATCTCCTTTGCTTGGGATGCGGACAATGTATCAGGAGTAGGTATTAATGCAAATAATAGACTTACCTTGCTCGGAGAAAAGCACAGGAAGGCCAGGCGAGACGGCCGACTTGTGCCAAACTCCAGTCCCACGGCTTACGCCGTGGGCTACGATATACCGCCCACCAGAGGTGGGCTCGAATGCCAAGACCGACTTCCGCCAAACTCCAGGGTGCCTACTGCATGAGCAGCAGGCTCAGCGCCATGACCACCATCCCCCCGGCCAGGCCCAGCAGGCTGTCGTGCCCCTTGCCGTACGCCCGGCTGGTCGGCAGCAGCTCGTCGAGGCTGATGTAGACCATGATGCCCGCCACTCCGCCGAAGAGAACCCCCATGATCTCGGCGGGCAGGGCGCCGTTCGCGCTGCCCGCGAAGAGGCGCAGGACAAAATACCCGACCAGCGCGCCCACCGCCTCGGCCATGCCGCTGAGCAGCGAATAGATAAACGCCTTCCGACGGCTGCCGGTGGCGTAGAAAATCGGCACCGATACACTGATGCCCTCGGGGATGTTGTGCAGGGCGATGGCCACGGCGATGGCGATGCCGAGACTCGGGTCCTCGAGGGCGGCCAGAAAGGTGACCAGTCCCTCGGGAAAGTTGTGGATGGTGATGGCCAGCGCGGTGAACAGCCCCATCCGCAGGAGCTTGCGGTGGTCGTGCGCCTGGGCCGCCTCCTCGATCATGGCCGCCGGCACCGCCGGCAGGGGTGCCGAGGGATCGTGCAGGGGCCGGGTCTCCTTCTCCGTGTGGGTCTCGTGCGGGTTCTCGGCGGAGGGGATGAGGTTGTCGATCAGGCCGATCAGCAGCATGCCGCCGAAGAACGAGGCCACATTCACCCAGTTGCCGGTTTTCTCCCCGAACCGCTCGCTCAGCGAGTGGAGCCCCTTGTAGAAAATCTCGACGAAGGAGACATAGAGCATGACCCCCGCCGAAAAACCGGTGGCCACCGAGAGGAAGCGGTAGTTGGTCCGTTTGGCCGTGAAGGCGATGACGCTGCCGATGCCGGTGGACATGCCCGCGAACACCGTGAGGCCAAGGGCAAACCAGAATCCGCTCATTTCCGCCACGCTCCTTGCCGATATTCACCACCGCCGGGACGGCGGCACATTCGTTTCCGTGACCCTTCCCGGTCCCCGGAGTTCCATCCGTCACCTGGCGTCGAGCAGGCCCTTTTCCTCGAGAAAGGCGACCACGCGGTCGCAGGCGGCCTCGATGGCGGCCGGGTCCTGGGCGACCAGCCGCTCGCCCTGCCGGGCGATGCTCGGCCGGAAGATGCGGACCACGCGGGTGGGACTGCCGCGCAGGCCCACCTCGCCCGCGTCGATGCCCAGATCGCCCGCGCCCCAGACGGGGATCGCCCGGGTGCGGGCGCGCTGCTTGCCGCGCAGGGTGGGCAGCCGCGGGTCGGCGGCCTCCTTCACCACCGTGAGCACGGCGGGCAGCTCGACCTCGAGGGTCTCGTAGCCGTTCTCGACCAGCCGGTCGACCACCACCCGGCCGCCGCCGCACTCGCGGATGCGGCTGACGTAGGAGGCGACGGGCAGGCCGAGGAAGGCGGCGAGTTCGGGGCCGACCTGCCCGGTGTCGCCGTCCGTGGCCCGTTCGCCGCAGATCACCAGATCGACCGCGCCGAGTTTGCGGACGGCGGCGGCGAGCACCCGGGCCGTGGCCCAGGTGTCGGAAGCCGCGAAGGCCCGGTCGGACAGCAGCACCCCCTCGGCGCAGCCCATGGCGACCGCCTCGCGCAGAGCGGCCTCCGCCTTGGGCGGCCCCATCGACAGGGCCAGGGCCTCGTCGCCCTCGCCGCAGAGCCGGAGCGCGGCCTCGATGGCGTAGAGATCGAGGGGGTTGACGATGGCCTCGGCCCCCTCGCGCACCAGAGTTCCGGTGGCTTCGTCCATGCGGACACCGCTGGTTTCGGGCACTTGCTTGATGGGAACGACAATACGCATGGGAGACGTCTCCGCGCCAGACTAGGGCTGGTTGGCGAGGGCCTGGCGGTAGCGGTCGATGCCGTCGGCGATGCCGCCGGCGATCTTGGTCCGGTAGGCGGCGCTACCCAGCGCCCGCTCGTCCTGGGAATTGCTCATGAATCCGGTCTCGACCAGAATCGCGGGGCAGGTCGCCTCGCGCAGCACCTGGAAATTCGCCTGCCGCACGCCCCGGTCGGGCGCGCCGGTGGCGGCGACCAGCGCCTTCTGCACCTCGTAGGCCAGGCGGGTGTTGCGCCGGTCGCAGGCATTGCCCGGCCGGGTGACCGAATTGGGGTTGTTCCCGTAGGAGGAAAGCCCCCCCTTGGGAGTCAGCCGGAAGGTCTCGATCCCGCGCACGGAGGCGGTGCCCGCGTAGTTCGCGTGGAGGCTGACGAACACGTCGGCGCGCCACTGGGCGGCGAGGGCGGGGCGCCGGGAGAGATCGAGCGTCTGGTCGGAGTTCCGGGTGAGGGCCACCTCGTAGCCGCGCCGGACCAGCTCCGCCTGGAGCTGCTTCGCCAGCGCCAGCATCACGGCCTTCTCCTCCTGCTTGAGCTGGTCGCCCCGCGTGCCGGGGTCTTTGCCGCCGTGGCCGGGATCGATCATCACCCGGCGCACGCTGCCCTGGGTGAGGCACTGGTTGCGCAGAATCGGGTCCAGCGTCAACTGGAAATCAATGTCGCTGATCACCGCCCCCCCCCGCCAGGACCGCACGGGCAGGCCGAGATGGACACCCACGCTGTTCAGGGTGCTTTCCCGCGATTCGAGGGCGAAATCGAGACGGGAATAGCGGCTCTGCAGGATGACGCCCTTGCCCGGCGGCGTATGGGAAAAGCGCATCCCGTAGTAGGCGGCCACATCCTCGAGCACCAGATAGCGCTGCCCGTCCACCGTGACATAGCGGACGCGGGTCTTGCTGGCCTGCGCGCCGACGGTCCCGCCGGCCAGAACGGCCAGCAGAACCGCGAATACGATGCATCGGAAGCCGACAGGCACTCGTCCCCGTCTTTCTCCCAGCGGGTAACCGCTAGGCTTCGGCGGTGCCGCCCCGTTTGCGGCGCTTGGTGAGAACCGGCGGATGCTCGCCGTTGACGACTCCGGCATCCACCACGCAGGCTGCGACTCCCTCCTGCGAGGGCACGTCGAACATGACATCGAGCATCACCGATTCCAAGGCCGCGCGCAGGCCGCGCGCGCCGGTGCCCTTTTTCCGGGCCTTCTCGGCCAGCGCGTCGAGCGCGTCGTCGGTGAAGGTCAGCTCCACCCCCTCCATGGCCAGCAGGGCCTGGTACTGGCGGACGAGGGCGTTCTTGGTCTGGGTCAGGATGGCGACCAGGTCCTCCTTGGTCGGCTCGCTCAGGGTGGCCACCACGGGCAGCCGCCCGGCAAACTCGGGGATCATGCCGAACTGGACGAGGTCCTCGGGCTCCACCTGCTGGAGAACGCGGGGGTCGTCGGGCGAGAGGATGGGCGCGTCGTTGCCCTCCTGCCGGGCGCCGAAACCGAGCACGCGCCGCCCGATGCGCCGGTGAATGGCGCGGTCGAGGCCGACGAAGGCGCCGGCGCAGATGAACAGGATGTTCGAGGTGTCCACCTGCACGTACTCCTGCTGGGGATGCTTGCGCCCCCCCTTCGGCGGCACGTTGGCGACGGTGCCCTCGAGAATCTTCAGCAGGGCCTGCTGAACCCCCTCGCCGGAGACGTCGCGGGTGATGGAGACGTTCTCGGTGCGGCGGGCGATCTTGTCGATCTCGTCCACGTAGATGATGCCGATCTGGGCGCGGGCCACGTCGTAGTCGGCGGCCTGGAGCAGGCGGAGAACGATGTTCTCGACGTCCTCGCCGACGTAGCCCGCCTCGGTGAGGGTGGTGGCGTCGGAGATGGCGAAGGGGACGTTGAGACAGCGGGCCAGGGTGCGGGCGATCAGGGTCTTGCCGCTGCCGGTGGGGCCGAGCAGCAGCACGTTGCTCTTCTCGATCTCCACGTCCGCGAAGCCCTCGCCCGCCTCGCGGGCGTGCTGCAGCCGCTTGTAGTGGTTGTGGACCGCGACGGAGACCACCTTCTTGACCTGCTCCTGCCCGACCACGTACTCGTCCAGAAATCCCTTGATCCGGCTGGGATTGGGCACCGCGAGCTTGGGGATGGGCGGGGCTTTGGTTTTGCGCTCGGCCAGCTCCCCGGCCTCGGCCTCGGCGGCGGGCGCCGACGGGGACAGGCCGATCATGTTGGCGCAGACCATGACGCACTCGGCGCAGATGTAGGCGCCGTTGCCGCTCGAGATCAGATTCTTGTTGTTGCCGTCGGCCTCGCTGCCGCAGAACGAGCAGCGCGTCTTCGGAGGGCGGCGTCCAGAGGTCATGCCGTGGATTCCTTCCTGGCCCGGAGGCTAGGCTTTCTTCTTCTTGGCGTCGTCGCCGCGACCGGTCAGCACCTCGTCCACCAGGCCGTAGGTTTTGGCCTCCTCGGCGGACATGAAGTAGTCGCGGTCGCAGTCGTTGGCGATCTGCTCGATCTTCTTGCCGGTGTGCCGGGCCAGAATCTCGTTGAGGATTTCGCGGATGCGGAGGATTTCGCGGGCCTGGATATGGATGTCGGAGGCGGTGCCTTCGGCGCCGCCCGCAGGCTGATGCATCATGATCCGGGCGTTGGGCAGAGCGAAACGCTTGCCGTGGGCGCCCGCCGCGAGCAGCACCGCCCCCATGCTGGCGGCCTGGCCGACGCAGTAGGTGCGGATGTCGCAGCTCACCATCTGCATGGTGTCGTAGATGGCGAGGCCGGAGGTGACCACCCCGCCGGGGCTGTTGATGTAGAAGTCGATGTCCTTCTTCGGGTCCTGGCTCTGCAGGAAGAGGAACTGGGCGATCAGGGCGTTGGCCACGTCGTCGTCCACCGGCGTGCCGAGGAAGACGATGCGGTCCTTGAGCAGCCGCGAGTAGATGTCGTAGCCCATCTCGCCGTGCGGCGTCTGCTCGATGACCCGCGGGATGATCGGATAGTAGCTGGTACTGGATTTCATGGCGTGGCCCCCTATTCGGCCGCGGTTTCGGTCACCTTCGCCAGCTCGACCAGACGGTCGACCGTCTTGGCTTCGCGCAGGTTCAGGAGAAGCTCGTTGAGACGGCCGGAATCGCGCAGACGGCGGAGCACCACCTTGGGGGTGACCTGCTGCATCTCGGCGAACATGTCGAGGGCCTGGTCCAGGTCCTTGGCTTCGAGCTGGATGTTCTCGGCCTCGGCGACTTTCTGCAGGGCGTAGAAGCGGATCAGCTCCTCGCGGGCGCGCTGGTTGGCGCGGGCGAGCATCTCGTCGTGGCTCTTCTGCGCGTCCTCGGGCTTGGCGCCGCTGCGCGCCTGCTCCTCGCGCAACCGCTGCATGACGCTCGCCACGGTGCGGTTGAACATGGCGGCGGGAAGGGCGAAATCGAGGGTCGCGGTGAGCGCGCGCACGACCTGGTCGCGCACCGCGCGGTCCGCCTCGCGCTTCTTCTCGACCTCGAGGTTCTCCCGCACCCGCTCGCGAATCTGCTCGGCGCTGTCCAGGCCGGCCTTCTGGGCCAGCGCGTCGTCGAATTCCGGCTTCTCGAGGCCGTGGACCTCGCTGACCGAGACATGGTAGGGGAAGCTGCGGCCGGCCAGGCTGTCCTCGCCGAAGTCCTCGGGGAAGGTGATCTCGATGTCCTTCTCGTCCCCGGCCTTGCAGCCGGCCAGCAGGGCGGCGACCCCGGGCAGCAGCTCGGGCTGGCGCAGGGGCAGCCAGGTGTCCTCGGCCTCGATGTAGAACTTGGCGGAGGGCGGGGGCGCCTCGCCGCCCTCGGGCAGGGTGGCCTTGTAGCTGGCCTTCAGCAGGTCGCCCTCGGCGGCCGCGCGCTCCACCTTGGTGTAGTGGGCCTGGCGCTGCAGCCAGGTGTCGATCCATTCCGCCACCGAATCGTCGCTCACGGCGGCGGCGGCGCGGGTGACCTCGATGCCCTTGTACTCGGGCAGGGTGAACTCGGGCGCCACGTCGAAGACGAAGGCGAAGACAAAGCTCTCGCCGGGCAGCACACGCAGGGTCTTCTCGTCCTCGATGACCGGACGGCTCTCGGGTTCGAGACCGCTCTGCTCGATGGCCTCGCGCACCCCCGCCTCGAGCAGCTCGCTCTTGGCGTGCTCGGCGATGGCCTCGCCGAAACGGCCCATGAGGATTTTGGCCGGAATCTTGCCGGGGCGGAAGCCCTTGACGGGCGCCTGGCGGTTGAATTTCACGACGCTGTCCCGGTGGACCTTGGCGACCCGCTCGACCGGCAGTTCCACCGTGAGCTTCACTCGACAAGGTGCCACGTTCTCGCGCTGGATGTTCAGTTTCGGCATGTCGTTATCCACGGCAAGTACCCTAGCTTGTTCCAAAAAAGGCCGGCTCGGCCACTACGTCGTTTCCTGCAACTGGTTGCCGCTGCCGGAGTTCGCGGCCAACTCAAAAAGAGTCTGTACCATACTACCACAATCCGCAGAATTCCACGAAGGCGAAACCGATCCGGCAGGCTTCTTCGGCCAATCGGGCTGGAACTCCCGTCCGGGCGAACCATGTTACCGGGTTTGCTCCCCGAAAACCCAAGGAAATGCCCATGTCCGCCAAGCAAGCCTGCGACTCCTGCACCAGCAGCACCTGTTCCTCGCGCCCCCGCGACCTCCAGGAAACCGACGAACAGTACGCCGCCCGGCAGCGCCTGGCCGAGCGCACGGCCAAGATCAGGCACAAAATTCTGGTCCTCTCCGGCAAGGGCGGCGTCGGCAAAAGCACCGTGGCCGCCAACCTGGCCATGCATCTCGCCCTCAACGGCCGCCGCGTCGGCCTGCTCGACGTGGACATCCACGGCCCCAGCATCCCCCGCCTCTTCGGCCTCGAGGGCAAGGCCACCTACATGGTGGGCGAAAGCATGATGCCCCTCGAATTCAGCGTGAACCTCAAAATCATGTCCATCGCCTTCTGCCTGTCGGACAGCGACGCCGCCCTGATCTGGCGCGGCCCGATGAAGATCGGCGTCATCCGCCAGTTCCTCGCGGACGTCGAGTGGGGCGATCTGGACTACCTGATCGTGGACTGCCCCCCCGGCACCGGCGACGAACCCCTCTCCGCCGTCCAGATGCTGAACGACGCCGACGGCGCCGTGGTCGTCACCACCCCCCAGACCATCTCGGTGGACGACGTGCGCCGCTCGATCAGCTTCTGCCGCAAGCTCAGCCTCCCCGTGCTCGGCGTGATCGAGAACATGAGCGGCTTCGCCTGCCCGAAATGCGGCGAGATCACCGACATCTTCGGCGCGGGCGGCGGCGAGGACATGGCGAAGAGCATGGGCGTGCCCTTCCTCGGCCGCATCCCCATCGATCCCGCCGTGCGCGAAACCTGCGACCAGGGCAAACCCCACGCCTACTACAACTCCAAGACCCCCTCCGGCCTGGCCTTCGCCGCCGCCTTCGACCCCCTCCTCGCCCTCCCCGAGCGCGAATGCGACGGCCCCCAGGCCTAGCCCTCTGACCGATTCGCCCCGCCCCGCGGCGACCCCGCTGCGGGGCGTTCTTTTCGGCCGGTGAAATGAGACGGTCCTGGCATTCGAGCCCGTAGGGGCGAGGCTCGCCCTCGCCCGGCCCCCCGCCAACCGAACGGGCCGCATCCTCTTTGGTGTTGAGAACGGGCATTGGCATTCAAGCCCCGCAGGGGCGGCACATAGATTCTTGGCCGTCAGCCCAAGGTATCCCCCCTGAGCGTCCGAGGCCAGTGGACGCAGTGGACGGGAACAGTGGACGCAGTGGGGGAAAGCCGGGACGGATTTATTCTCTCACAGAGTCACGGAGACACGGAGGGGGAAGATCCCGATTCGCTGCTCTCCATTCCTCTGTGCCTCTGTGCCTCCGTGAGCAGTTCGGAGTTTGGAGTTCAAAGTCCAGAGTTCGGGGGCAGAGTTCGGAGTTGGGGGTTTTCCTGAGTGAGAGACTGGTTTTTCCCGGATTTCTCGCTGTAGGTGAGCGACAAGGCCAGCGCGTCATCCGCGGTCAGGATGGGGGGGCATGGTTCGGAAACCCGGCCATTCTGACCGGGCTGAAACGTGGCTCCCGCTTCGGGGAGCAAACCACCGGCCACTGGCCACCGGGCGTCCCGCCGCGTCGTAGGCGTAGAGCACCCCTGGCCGAAGACGTGCTCCGGAAAGTCGATCCCGCCCGCGAATCCTCCGGCTGGGTGGCCAACGAAACCATCGTTTTCCTCCTCCTGAACCTGGCCGCGACCGAGTAGCGGACACCCTGCGCCAAGGCCGAAACGTGCTATGTTTCCGCCAGGCCGCATCAATATGATAGCGGCTTGGTGAACAATCCTGCGGGGGCGTTGTCCCAAGACCACGCACCGATGTTGGAGATGGCCTGTATGCTCAGCGAACGCTTGCAGAACATGCGCGAATCCGTCCGCCGATTCGACCATGCCCGGTTCCGGCAGTCGGCCGCGCCGGTGGTGTGGCGCGACTTCGACGAGGCCGGGCTGTCCTGGACCCGGCGGGTTTCCACCCTGCTCGAACGGATGTGCGCCGCCGAGCAGCCCGTCGTCGAGCCGGACCAGCGCATCCTCTTCACCCGCACCGTGCCCAGTGTGCCCTTGGTCTACGACGACGAGCAGTGGGGCCGCCAGTTCGACGGGGGCCGCGCCCATGAACTGGGCCCCATCAGCAATCTCTGCGCGGACTGGGGCAGCACTCTCCGCCAAGGGCTGCTTGGCCGTCGCGCCGCCGCCCTCGCCGCCCGCGAGCAGTTCGCCGCCGACCCGGCCAATATCGAATTTCTCGACGCCGCCGTGCAGAGCATCGACGCCGTTCTGGACCTGGCCGCCCGCTACGCCGCCGAGGCCCGGAAACAGGGCCGTCCGGAGCTGGCCGAGATTCTCGACCACGTTCCCGCCCGCACCCCGCGCACCTTCCACGAAGCCCTCCAGTCCCTCCGTCTGCTCCATGCCACCGTCTGGATGAACGGCCACTACCATGTGGGCCTCGGCCGCTTCGACCAGTACATGATGCCCTATCTCCAGACCGACCTTGACGCGGGGCGGCTCGCCGAGCCCCAGGCGCGGGAGTTGCTGGCCGAATTCTTCATCTCCCTGAACCGCGACAGCGACCTCTATCCCGGCGTGCAGCAGGGCGACAACGGCCAGTCCCTCATGCTCGGCGGCACCACCCGCGACGGCCAATGCGCCGAGAACCTGCTCACCCGCATGGTCCTCCAGACCGCCCACGACGTCAACATGATCGACCCCAAGATCAACCTGCGGGTGACCTCGGACACCTCCCTCGAAACCCTCGATCTCGCCGCCGAACTCACCCGCCGGGGTCTGGGTTTCCCGCAGTACTCGAACGACGAGGTGGTGATTCCCGGCCTGCTCGCCCACGGCTACGCCCCCGGGGACGCCCGCGACTACACCGTCGCCGCCTGCTGGGAATACATCATCCCCGGCAAGGGCGCGGAAGTGGTGAACATCGGCGCGGTCTCCTTCCCCGCCGCCGTCAACCAGGCCATTCTCGACGGCCTGCCCGCGGGCGACGACTTCCCCGCCCTGCTCGAACGGGTCGCCGCCAACATCCGTAGCCAAACCGCCGCCCGCGTGGCCGACTACGCGAACCTCATCCTTCCCCCCGCCCCCTACTACTCGGCCCTGATGACCGATTCCCTCGAACGCGGCGTGGACCTCGCCCACGGCAACCACTACAACAACTACGGCCTGCACGGGGCCTGCTCGGCCAACGCCGCCGACGCCCTCGCCGCCGTCCGCGCCTTCGTCTTCGAGCAGGGCACCGTCGGCCGCGAGGAACTGGTCCGCGCCCTGCGCACCGACTACGCCGGGGCCGAGAATATGCGCCAGCGGCTCGCCCAGGGCCCCAAGGTGGGCAACAACGATCCCGCCGCGGACGACCTGCTGGTCTTCCTCTTCGACCGTTTCGCCGAAGCCTGCGCGGCGGTGGGTGACAACGGGCGCGGCGGCCGGGTCCGCCCCGGCACCGGTTCGGCCATGTACTACGTCTGGTTGGCGCGGGGCCACGAGGGCATGCACGAGCCCGCCGTGGGGGCCACCGCCGACGGTCGCCATGCGGGCGGCTTCTTCAGTTCGAGCCTCGCCCCCTCTCCCGGCGCGCGCGTGGCCGGCCCCCTCAGCCTCCTGCAAACCTACGCCAAGCTGGACTACACCCGCATCTGCAACGGCGGCCCCATCACCCTCGAACTCTCCGACGCGGTCTTCCGCAATCCCGCGACCGTGCGCAAGGTCGCCCTCCTGGTTCGCGCCTTCGCCCAGCTCGGCTGCCAGCAGCTCCAGCTCAACACCCTGGACGCCGCCAAACTCGAGGACGCCAAGGCCCATCCCGAACAGCACCGCGACCTCATCGTCCGCGTCTGGGGCTGGAGCGGCTATTTCTGCGAACTGGCCCCCGAGTACCAGGACCACGTCATCGCCCGCCACAAGCATCAGCTCTGATCCCCGGAACCGCCCCATGCCCCCGACTGACGTGTTCGTGCTCGATTTCGACGGCGTGCTCTGCGACAGCGCGGCCGAAACTGCCGTCAGTGCCTGGCGCACGGGACAGCTCTTCTTCCCCGCCTGGACGGGAGAGGACCCGCCGCCCGCCGCGATCGAGGACTTCGTGGCGATCCGTCCGGTCCTCGAAACCGGCTACCAGGCCATTCCCCTGATGCACCGCATCCTCGCGGGCGTGTCCCGCGCGGACATCCGGCGCGAGGGAGCGGCCGCCGCCGAGGCGCTGCTGCCCCGGCTCGGGCTGGACAAGCCCACCCTGATCCGGGCCTTCGGCGAAACCCGCGACGCCTGGATCGCCGCCGACCCGGCGGGCTGGCTGGCCCGCCACCGCTTCTATCCCGGCACCCTCGAACGCCTGCGCGAACGCCTCGCCGCAGGCTGTCCCGTCCGCATCGCCACCACCAAACAGGAACGCTTCGTCCTCGCCCTCCTCGCCGGAGAGAATCTCGACTTCCCCGCCGAGCATGTCTTCGGCCTCGATTCGGGCAAGAAGAAGGAGCAAATCCTGCGCGAGACCCAGGCCGAATTCCCCGGCGCCGCGATTCATTTCGTCGAGGACCGCCTCGACACCCTGCGCCGGGTCGAAGCCTGTCCCGAACTGGCCGCCGTGCGGCTCTACTACGCCGACTGGGGCTACGGCCTCCCCCCCGAAC
>LVAZ01000325.1 GCA_001603055.1 Victivallales bacterium Lenti_02 | reverse complement strand
GCAGGGCAAACGGAACCAGGCGGCGAACGGTCATGGCGGCTCCCGGAGAGGTGGCAATACTTGGAGAACCATACCATCGGCGGCCCGCCCCGCAATGTCTTGCGGACCGGGGGAGAGCGTGTAGTGTGGAAGCAGCGTCGCAGATGGTGGGAGCGCATTTCTGCCTGCAGGCCACGTTTCTAACCGGATTCTCACGAACGGCGGATTGCCCCGGCCGCCGGGAGCGGCGATGGTGGGGTACGTTCAACCGATTCCAGGAGATTTTCCGTGGCGAAAACGAAACAGTCCACTCGGCAGTATTGGCTCGGCTTTGATCTGGGCGGGACGAAGATGTTCGCCGTGGTGTTCGACGGCCAGTTCCAGGTGCTGGGCAAGCGGCGCTGCAAGACCAAGGGGAACGAGGGGGTCGAGGCGGGGGTCGGGCGCATGATCGCCACCATCGACGAAGCCTTGGCCGAGGCGAAAGTGACCCGCGAGGAGCTGGCGGGGATCGGGGTGGGCTGCCCCGGCCCGCTCGATCTCGACCGGGGGATTCTCCTCGATTCCCCCAATCTGGGCTGGCACAACGTGCCCCTCAAGCGGCAGTTGCAGGCAGTCTTCGGCTGTCCCTGCTTCATTCTGAACGATGTGGACTCGGGCATCTATGGCGAGTACCGCTTCGGCGCGGCGCGAAAGGCGCATTGCGCCGTCGGCGTGTTCCCCGGCACCGGGATCGGGGGCGGCTGCGTCTACGAGGGCAGGGTGCTGCGCGGCCGGACCGGCTCGGCCTTCGAGGTCGGGCACATGCTGGCCGTCCCCGACGGTCCGCCCTGCGGCTGCGGCCGGTCGGGCTGTCTGGAGACCGTGGCCAGCCGTCTGGCCATCGCGGCGGCGGCCGCCGCTGCCGCCTACCGGGGCGATGCCCCCAACCTGCTCGCCGAGGCGGGGACCGATGTGGCCAACATCCGCAGCGGCTCCCTGGCCCGCGCCATCGCGGCGGGCGACACGGTCGTCGAACAGATCGTGCGCCGGGCGGCGAGCCAGATTGGCCGGGTGGTGGGCGACGTGGTGAACTTGGTCGCGCCCGACATCGTGGTGCTGGGCGGCGGCTTGGTCGAGGCCATTCCCAAACTGTTCGTCGAGGAAGTGGCGAAGGCCGCCCGCGACCGGGCCATGCCGGTCTACCGCAAGACCTTCGCGGTGCGGGCGGCGGAACTGGGCGACGATGCCGCCGTGCTGGGCGCCGCCGCCTGGGCCGAACACCAGTCGGGTGCGGACAAGCGGTAGGAAGGAGGACGCCATGGTCAAGGAACTGGACCTCCATGCCCCTCTGACGGGGGATGCCCCCCCGGCGACCGCCTCGCCCCTGGCGGTGATCGACATCGGGGCGACCTCGATGCGCATGCTGGTGGCCCAGATGGACGGGGAGGGCAATCTCCACGAACTCGAAGCGTTGCAGCAGAGCGTGACCCTCGGCAAGGACACCTTCACCGGCGGCACCATCCGCCAGGAGTCCATCGAGGAATGCATCGCCGGCCTGCGCAACTTCCTGCGCATCCTGCGCGAATACGGGCTCGATGCGTCCTCGCCCCGGCTCCGGGTGGTCGCCACCAGTGCCGTCCGCGAGGCCGCCAACCAGCAGGCGTTCCTCGACCGGGTTTTCATCGCCACCGGTTTCGAGATCGAGGTGGTGGACAATGCCGAGGTGGCCCGCTTCACCTATCTGGGCATCCGTCGGTTTCTGGGCAGCAGGCCCTTCGCCCAGCGCGACACGGCCCTGCTGGTCGAGATCGGCGGGGGCGGCACCGAGGTCTTGTGCCTGACCGGGCGGACCGTGGTGTTTTCCCAGGCGCACCGGCTGGGTTCCCTGCGGGTGCGGCAGGGCCGTGCCGAGCGCCAGGCCGCCGAGTCCGGCTGGCAGGCGCTGGTCGAGAACCAGGTCTGGCGCATGGCCGAGGTCATGCGGGAGCAGGGGTCCAATCTCCAGCGGGCCTCCCTGGTGGCCATGGGCGGCGACGCCCGCTTCGCGGCCCGGCAACTCGATCCGGACTGGAATGGGCAGGGGCTCGCCAGGCTGGCCCTCCCCGCCTGGCGCAAGCTGACCGAGGAGGTGGTGGGCACCTCTCCCGACGAGTTGGTGCAGCGCTACCATCTCACCTACCCCGCCGCCGAGACGCTCGGTCCCGCCATGCTCGCCTACGCCCTTCTCGCCGAGCAGCTCGGGCGGAAATGGGTGTATGTGACCGGCGTGAGCATGCGGGACGGAGTGCTGGCCGAAATGGTCCGCCCCACCATCTGGGAGGGGGACTTCACCCGGCAGATACTCCGCTCCGCCCTGACCCTGGCGCAACGCTACCAGGTGGACGTGCCCCATGCCGAGCATGTGGCGAAGGTGGCCCGCAAAATCTTCGCTTTTCTGCGCGACGAGCATCGCCTGGGCGCCCGCCACGAACTGATTCTCACCCTGGCCGCGCTGCTCCATGAAGTCGGCATGTTCGTCGGCACCACCAGCCATCACAAGCACTCCTACTACGTGATCGCCAACAGCGAGATTTTCGGCCTTGGGGCGCGCAGCATCGAGCTGGTGGCCCAGGTGGCCCGCTACCACCGGCGGGCCGAGCCGAAGCCCACCCATCTGCCCTACAACAACCTCCGCCGGGACGAGCGCATCGCGGTCTGCCAGCTTGCCGCCATCCTGCGCGTCGCCGACGCCATCGAGCGCTCCCACACCCAGCGCGTGGCCCGGCTTGACCTCGCCCGGCAGGACGGGACGCTGGTCGTCACCGTCCACGGCATGGCCGACCTCACCTACGAGCAGATGGCGCTGGCCGAGAAGGGCGGGCTCTTCGAGCAGGTCTTCGGCCTGCAGGTGGTCCTGGCCAAGGCTATTTCCCCGGGCAAACCATGAACGAGCAATCCCCCTATCTGAACCGCGAGATCAGTTGGCTGGAGTTCAACCAGCGGGTGCTGGACGAGGCCGCCAATCCCGAGGTTCCCCTGCTGGAGCGCCTCAAGTTCCTGGCCATCACCGCCAGCAACCTGGACGAGTTCTTCATGGTCCGGGTAGGCGGCCTGCGCCTGCTGATCGAGGAGGACAGTCCCCGGCTCGATCCCTCGGGGTTGACTCCGCGCCAGCAGTTGGCGGCCGTCCGCCAGCGGGTGCGAGACCTGTGCGCCTGCCAGGAGCGCATCTACCGCGAAGAGCTGGAGCCGGCCTTGGCCGAGGCGGGAATCCGCCGGGTCGGGCCGGCCATCGGCGAGGCGGGGCAGGACCATGTTCTGGCGCGGCTCTTCGACGGGGAGATTGGCCTGATTGTCACCCCGGCGGCCGTCCGCGATCCCAAGCGCTTCCCCCTGGTGGCGAATCTGGGATTGCATCTGGCGGTGCGCCTGCGGCCCGCCGCCGCCGATCCGAAACACCAGCCACGCTATGCGGTGGTGCCGCTGGGCGGACCGCTGACGCGGGTGCTGCCCCTGCCCGCCGAGACGGGGCGGCGCTACATCCTGATCGAGGATTTGGTGCGCGCCTTTGCGGAGCGGCTGTTTCCCGGCGAACGGATTGCCGAGGCGGTGGCCTTCCGCGTCACCCGCAATGCCGGCATGTGCGTGGACGAGGACGGGGCCTTCGACCTGCTGGCCGAGATGGAGGGCGTGCTCGACGCCCGCACCTTCAGCGGCTGCATCCGGCTCGAAATCGCAGCCTCGGCCAGCAAGGTGCTCACCCGGTTTCTGACCCGCGCCCTCGCGGTCGCCCCGGACGACGTCTACCCCACTCTCGCTCCGGTCGGCCTGGGCGACCTGATGGAACTGGCCGGGATCGAGGCGGAGGGCTCGCTGCGCTATCCGGGCATGCCGCCCCTGGCCCCGGCGGCGGTGGACCCCTCGCAGCCCATGTTCCCGCAGATCGCCAGGCGGGACATTCTGCTCTGCCATCCCTACGAGAGCTTCGAGCCGGTCCTGCGCTTCCTGCGCGAGGCGGCGGCGGACCCCGACGTGCTGGCCATCAAGCAGGTCCTCTACCGCATCAGCGAGGACAGCCCGGTCGTCGAGGCCCTGCGCGAAGCCGCCGCCGCCGGCAAGTACGTGACCGCGCTGGTCGAGGTCAAGGCCCGCTTCGACGAGGCCCGGAACATCGACTGGGCGAGGCGTCTCGAGATGGCCGGCGTCCAGGTGATCTACGGAGTCAAGGGGCTGAAGACCCACGCGAAAATCTGCATGGTGATGCGGCGGGAGCCGCGCGGCATCGTCCGCTATCTCCATTTCGGCACCGGCAACTACAACGAGCGGACCGCCAAGCTCTACTCGGACATCAGCCTGCTGACCTGCGCGGAGGAACTGGGGGCCGACGCCTCGGCCTTTTTCAACGCCGTGGCCGGTTATTCGACGCCGCAGTCGTTCCGGCGCCTGGCCGTGGCGCCCATCGGGCTCCGGGAACGGCTGCTCGAACTGATCGACGCGGAGGCCGAGCGCCGCCGCCAGGGCCAGAAGGCCCGGATCGTCGCCAAGATGAACTCCCTGGTCGACACCGAGGTGATCGACGCGCTCTACCGGGCCTCCCAGGCCGGCGTCAAAATCCGCCTCAACATCCGCGGCATCTGCTGCCTGCGCCCCGGCGTGAAGGGACTGAGCGAGAACATCGAGGTGGTCAGCATCGTGGACCGTTTCCTCGAACACGCCCGCATCATGGTTTTCCACCATGGCGGCGACGAGCGGGTGTTCATTTCCAGCGCCGACTGGATGCCGCGCAATCTGCGGGGCCGGGTCGAGCTGCTGGTGCCGGTCGGGGACCCCGACTGCCGCCGCCGGCTGACGGCGATTCTCGACACCTATTTCCGGGACAACTGCAAGGCCCGCCGCCTGCTCGCGGACGGCAGCTACAAGCGGGTCTCCGCCGGGCGGGTGCCCGTCCGCGCCCAGTACGCGCTCCACGAGCTGGTGGCCGGCGAGGTTCTGGCGGAGCAGCGCCGCCGGAAAAACGTCTTCGAGCCCCACCGGTCGCAGGCGAACGGCGGGCAGGCGGGATAGGGCGGCGGTTTTCCGCGCCGCCGTGAACTTTTCCGCTGCGGGCGTTTCCAAACCGGTAGGCAACCCATTGCCGCGTGCGGCGCAACCTGGAGGTACCACGCATGCATCTCCGCCATGTGCTCAGTACCAAGTCGAGCCCCGAGGAGTTGCACACCATCGGCCCGGACCGCTCGTTGCGCGAGCTGGCCATGCTGATGGTCGAGAAGGACATCGGGGTGGTGCTGGTGCTTCGGGACGAGGAGCCGGACAAGGTGCTCGGCGTGGTCACCGAGCGGGATATCCTCCGTTCCTGCTGCCGTCTGCACCGCACCATGGACCAACTCCGGGTCGAGGACGTGATGGCCCGCGAGGTCGTGTTCGGCACCCCCCAGGACTCGGTGGTCGACGCCCTGCGGACCATGCATCAGCGCTCGGTCCGCTATCTCCCGGTCCGCGAGGGGGAGAAGCTGATTGGCCTGGTGACCATCGGCGACGTGCTGCGGGCGCTCTACGACGAGGACGAAATGCACCTGCGCCACATGGGCGAATACCTCTCCGGCACCTACCACTCCAGCGTGTTCTGATTCCTGTCCGCCGCCGTGCTGTTGGTTGTCCGTTTGGTTGGCAAGGCGGTTGTGGAAAATCAGAATCCGGTGGGGACGTCGAGGAAGACCAGCTCCAGTTCGGGGAAGGTGTCGCCCAGCCATTTCATGACGGACTTGACGCCCCAGGTTTCGGTCTGGTAATGGCCGGCCGCGACCACGTTGAGGTGGCATTCGCGGGCGGTGTGGATGTATTGGTGGGTGATTTCGCCGGTCAGCAGGCAGTCCAGCCCCAGTTTGGCGGCTTCGGGGATGAGGCTGGCGCCGCCGCCGGAGATGATGCCGATGCGCTGGATGCTGTCGTGGCCGACATCGAGCACCAGGGGGGTGGTGGCGAGGCGCTCGCCCACCAGTTGGGCGAAGGCCTCCAGCCCCATGCGCTCGGGCAGCGCGCCCTCATAGCCGATGGATATGCCGCCGTACTGGCCGAAGGGGTGGAGGTCTTGCAGGTCCAGCACGCGGGCGAGGACGGCGTTGTTGCCCACCTCGGGATGGGCATCGAGGGGGAGATGGACGCCATAGAGGGAAATGCCGTTGCAGAAGAGGGTGCGCAGGCGGTCGGCGGTGTTCCCGGTCAGGGTGCGGAACCCGTCGCCCCAACTGATGCCGTGGTGGACCACCAGAAAATCCGCCTCGGCGTCCACGGCCCGCTGGAAGACTTCGAGGCAGCCGTCCACGGCGAAGGCGACCCGTTCGACCTCGTCGTTGCCCTCCACTTGCAGGCCGTTGTTCGAGTCGTCGTGGCAGGAACAGTCCTTGAGGAGGAGGGAATCGAGGAACTGGACAATGTCGTCGCGCTGCATGGTTGGCTCCGGGTACTTCGTGTGGGCTCGGGTGTAGGATACCACGGGTTGTCCCGGCGTCAACGCGCGGCGGCTCGCCATCCCGGCTGCGGCGGGGTAGATTCCAGGCTGGAATCCTGCCGAATCATTCATGGTGGCCGATGAGCGAAACTTCCTATCCGAATCCTGTTCCTGCCGTTCTTCCGCCGACGGTGCCGAATGCATTGCCCTGGCGGCTGCTGCTGCCGATTCTGCTGTTCGGCACCTATCCGCTGGCTCTGGTCTGCGGGGTCGGTGTGCCGTGGACACCGGGGCTGGTCTTCCATATCGCCCTGCCGTCCTTCGCGTTGCTGACGCTGGCTTCGCTGCCTTATGTGCTGGGTTGCGGGTATCAGAGCAGCGGGAAGGGTGGACGCTTTCTGGCGACCTGGCTGCCGGTTGGCCTGGTGGGCTACGCGGGGGTGGTGATGGTTTCCGCCGCGCTGGGGAAAAGCGTGCTGGTGGCCGAGATCGTCGGGCTGCTGGGCATGGTCTGCCTGCCGGTGTTCTTCGCGGTGGTTCCGCGCCATTTTCTGCCCCGGCGTCTGGCGGGGCTTCTGGGGATTCTCTGGGCTGTGAACACGCTGCACGCCCTGATGCAGTTGGCGGTGGGGAGCGAGGTGGTGGCTCTGGCAGGGAACCGGAACTGGAGCGCGGCAACGCTGGTTTGTCTGCTGCCCTGGGTCTGGCTGGGGGTGGTGTTTCTGCCGAGATTCTGGCGCTGGCTGGTGGTCGCGGGCAGCACGGGCCTGACCCTGTGGCTGGTCTGGCTGTGCCGCAGCCGGGCAGCCTGGCTGGTGGTCGGGCTGTATCTGGCGTATGAGGGGTTGCGGCGATTGCCGGGGTGTTGGCGCGGGGTGGCCGTTGCGGTCTGCGCGGCGCTGGTGGTGGCGGGCGGGTTCCTGGCGAGGGGGCGGTTGGCGGCGGCGGCGGAGGAGGATATCCGGCCGCCGCTGTATGCGGG
>LVAZ01000324.1 GCA_001603055.1 Victivallales bacterium Lenti_02 | reverse complement strand
GCACCAACGGCAAGACCACCTGCGCCTACCTGCTCCGCCACATGCTCCGCGCCGCCGGCCGCGCCCCCGCCATGGTCGGCACCGTCGAATACGACCTCTGCGGGGAAGTCCTCCCCGCCGACCGCACCACCCCCACCCCCTTCGAACTCCAGGAACTGCTCGCCCGCGCCAAAGGGCACGGGGCGCAGGACCTGGTGATCGAGGTGTCGAGCCACGCCCTCGCCCAGCGGCGGCTCGGTTGCATGACCGTGGCCGGCGCCCTTTTCACCAACCTCACCGGCGACCACCTCGACTACCACCACACCTTCCCGGAGTACTACGCCGCCAAACGCCTGCTCTTCACCGAACAACTCGCCCCCGGTGCTCCCGCCGTCATCAACCTCGAGGACGAGTACGGCGAACGGCTCCATGCCGAACTGACCGCCGAAGGCCGGGTCCGGCCCCTCGGCGTGGGCAAGGGCCAGGAGGCCGACATCCGTCTCGCCAAAATCAAGACCGGTCTCCACGGCATCGCGTTCTCCCTGCACCTGCCCGACACCACCCTGGCGCTGTCCTCGCCCCTCATCGGCCGCCACAACGTGACCAACCTGGCCCAGGCGGCGGCTCTTGCCTGGGCCATCGGCCTGCCTGCGGAAACCATCGCCCGCGCCGCCGGGGAATGCAGCGGCGCGCCGGGCAGGCTCCAGGCCATCCCCGCCCCCGCCGGCTTCGTCGCCTACGTGGATTACGCCCATACCGACGACGCCCTCAAGAACGTGCTCCGCGCCCTCCGCCAGCTCAAGCCCAAGCGCCTCCTGCTGGTCTTCGGCTGCGGCGGCGACCGCGACCGCACCAAGCGGCCCCGCATGGGCAGGGAAGCGGCCCAGGGGGCCGATCTGATCTTCGTCACCAGCGACAATCCCCGCAGCGAAAGTCCCGAGGCCATCCTCGACGACATCGAGGCGGGCATCCCCCGCTCGCGCCAGCATGTCCGCCTCGCCGACCGGCGCGCGGCCATCCACGCCGCCATCGCCGCCGCCCAGCCCGGCGACGTGGTCCTCGTCGCCGGCAAGGGCCATGAGGACTACCAGGAAATCAAGGGCGTGAAGCACCCCTTCGACGATGTCCTCGAGGTCCGTGCCGCCATCGCCGAACACGGCGGCTGACCGGCTCGCCACGCGGCGCTCCGGGTGCCGGTTGACGGGATGCCAATGGCGGCTAACCTAACCCCATCCCGGCAGACCCGGACGCCGCATGGCACGGTCCCGGCAGTTGCCCAGCCACCAGGAGCGATTCGACGTTGGACACGCAGCATTCCCCGCAACCGGCCGAGCCGAACACCATCCCCGCCGAGTTCTCGTTGCGGGACCACCTGGAAAGCGGCAAACAGCAGATTGTCGGCGACCGCTTCGTCAAACGGCGCTCGCGGAAACGCAAAGGCATCATCGACCGGCTGCTCGGCTGGAGCGTCTCGCGCGAAGCGAAAGTCTACCGCTGCATGCAGCGTCTCGGCGTGCCCTGCCCGCAGCAGGTCGAGTGCCGCATGGAACGCTCGCGGTTCGGTCTCATCGACGTGGCGGAAATCTCCATGGAGCTAATCCCCAACACCGTCGATTTCCGGCTGCTCGCCACCGTCGACTGCTTCGCCGACCTGCGCCGGAACCAGGCCTGGCGCAAGCGCGTGATCCGGGAAGTGGCGCGCTGGGTCCGCCACATGCACCGGCACGACCTCTTTCTCTGCCAACTGCATTTCGGCAACGTCCTGGTCGAGCCGGTCCCCGCCGCCGAGCGGCCGAAGGTGTATTTCATCGACATCACCAACCTGTTCCTTTTCCCCTCCCTCCGCCGGGGCTATCTCCGCAGCAAGGAAATCGCCTATCTCTACCGCGACGCCAGACAGTGGTGCCCGCTGCGGGAGCAGATTCGGTTCATGCACGAATACCTGGGAAGGAACAAGCTCACCGCCGAGGACCGCCAACTGATGCGGAAGGCCGTCCGCTACGCACTTTCCCGCTGGGACGCGCACACCTCCACCGGCCACCCCGTGGACCCCGAACACATGGCGGCCGCGGAACGCTTCGCGCGGCGCTGAAATCCACCCGGATTCGCCCAGGCCGGGACGGATGGGAAGGAGGGGGCGCCAGTTCTCCGGCGGCGGCGTTTGACCATCCGCCCGGAGAGGCTACCCTGAGCGGACGGAGATTCCCCTTTCCCCTCCCCGGAGGTACCGGCTATGTCCCGACTTTGCGCCTGGCTCTCCCTGTTCGCCGCTTCGCTCATGGCAACCGATGCCGAAGTGCGCGTGGAGAACGGCTTGCCCGCCCTCTTTCTGGGCGGCAAACCCGTGCCGCCCCTCCTCGTCGTCGCCGCCGATCCCGCTGCCCGGCTCGAAGTGGGCGACGGCACGCTCCGCCTCGGCTCGGACGCGCTCTATTCCGGCATTGGTCTGGAAACCCTCGAACCCCTGCCCGCCGACTGCGACATCGAGGCCGACATCGCCTTCGACCGCCAAGTGGGCGACGATGCCAGCATCGGCTTCAGTCTCCTGCGTGAAAACGGTGGCCAATTCACCTGCAATTTCGCCTACTATCCCGGTGGCAACCGGTTGAAATTCTGGGACCGGGGCGCGGGTGGGCGGGGACTCATCCGCTGGGACCGGGATCTTGCCTGGGAATCCGCCACCTTCTACCGTCTCCGCCTGGAAATACGGGGCCGCCGACTTGCGGCTTTCGTGGACGGGGAGCTGCTCGCCAGCGGGGAAAGCCCCGCCGACTCCGTCCCCGGCCCGCTCCGCCTCGGCGCCTACCGGGGCGAAGGACGCATCCGCCGTCTCCGTGTGACCCGTCCGGACGGAAGCCTGATTCTCGCCGAGGATTTCACCGATCCGGCCCTTCCCGCCTGGAACGCGAAGGCGGGCGCCGACCGCGATCTGCTCCGCGGAGCGGCGGAACAGGGCATCCATCTTTTCCAAATCGGACTTCACCTGTCGGAATTCTGGCGCGGCCCCGGCGAATTCGACCTGGCGGCTTTCTCGAACCGCATGCGCGCCGCCCTTGCCACCGATCCCCGGGCCCATGTCATCGTCCGCCTCTGGCTGAATCCTCCGCCGTTCTGGAGCAAGGAGAATCCCGGCGAAATGGTCAGGGGAAAGAACCTGGACGGAAGCGACATGCCGCCCCATCCCTGGACCAATTTCGCCTCGACCCTGTGGCGGACCGACCTGCAACCGGTCCTCGAAGAACTCGTCCGGCACATGGACCGGGAGGACTGGGCCGGGCGACTCATCGGTTTCCAGATCATGGCCGCCGACGGCGGCGAGTATGTCTACAGCTTCACCCGTACCGGGTTTCACGACTACAGCCCGGCTCAGCAACGGGAATTCCGGAACTGGCTGCGACGGCGCTACGCGGACGACGAGGCGCTCCAGACCGCCTGGAACAACCCCTCCGCCACCTTGGCGGAAGCCGCGATCCCCCTCCCCGCCGAACGGGTTCACCACGCCGTCTGGCCCGCCCTTTCCGCCAATCTGCCACCCCCGCCCGAGCACCCCCGGAGCAATCGGATTTTCCTCGATCCCAAGCGCGACCAGGCCCTCCTCGACTACAACCGCTTCCACAACCGCGCCGTCACCGACATGATCCTTTTCACGGCCGAAACCCTGAAAAAAGCCAGTTCCCAAAAGCGGGTGATCGGCGTCTACTACGGCTACCATGTGCCCACCACCGGCTCGATTCATAACAAGGGCCACAGCGACCTGGCCCACCTCCTGGAATCGCCCTGGGTGGACATGCTGGCCTGCCCCCTCAACTACGACCAGCGCGACGCCGGCGGCACCACGCTTCCCCAGCTCGCCCCCGCCTCGGCGCGCGCCAATGGCAAGCTGTTCTGGATCGAGGACGACTCGCGCACCGTCTTTTCTCCCGAGGGGGAGCGCTGGCGACTGCCCACCCTGGCCGCGACCGAGGAAGTCATGAAACGCACCTTCGCCTATACCTTGACCAAGGGCGGCGGCGAGTGGTGGCTGGACTTCGGCCAGCGCTGGTTCGCCCACCCGCCCCTGCTCGCCCTGTTCGGCCAATTCTCCCGGATCATGGCCGAGGCCACGCCCGAGGACCGGACCTCGGCGGCGGAAATCGTGGTGCTGCTGCACGACCCCACCTACCTGCGCCTGCTCCGCGATCCCGAATTCTCCGAAACTCTGGTCTACCGCCAGTTGCTCGAGGAATGCAGCCGTATCGGCGCCCCCTTCGACATCGCCATGCTGGCCGATCTCGACCGCCTGCCCCCCTATCGACTCTACATTCTGCCCGACGCCTTCTATCTCTCCCCCGAGCACCGCCAGTTGCTTGAACGGGTACTGCGCCGGCAAAACCGCACGGCCCTCTGGATCTACGCGCCGGGCCTCTGGACCGAACAGGGCCTGTCTCCGGAAGCCGCCAGCGAAGTGGTCGGCATCCGCCTGCGGCAGAGCGAAGTCTCCGCCCTGCCCGACCTGCGTCTGAGCGACCCCGCCCATCCCTGGACCGCCAGGCTGGCCCCCAGCTTCCGCCATGTCTCCCCCGTGCGCCTCGACCCGGTCCTCTACGCCGCCGACCCCGCCGCCGAGGAACTGGCCCGCATGGTCCTGCGCTTCCCCAGGAATATCCGTGGCTGGGACGCCCCCGTGCAACCACGCGAAACGGGCCTGGCCCTGCGCCGCTTTCCCGACTGGAATTCGGTCTACTGCGCCGTTCCCCAAATCCCGGCGGAACTGCTGCGCGAAATCGCCCGGGCCGCCGGAGTCCATCTGTACAGCGACGGGGGCGACACAGTCTATGCCTCCGGTGGTTTCCTGGCAATCCATGCGAGCGGCAGGGGGGAACGCATTCTCCATCTGCCCGGCGGCATCCGCGAACTGCGCGAGGTCTTCGACAACAGCCGCTTGCCGGTTGCCAACGGTGAAGCGCGAACTACCTTGGAACCAGGCCAGACCCGGCTCTGGCGGCTGGTGCGCCAATGAATCCCGGTCACGTCGTGGGAGTGGACATCGCATGAAATCTCTTCCCTTCCTGCTCGCGCTTGCCTCCCTGCCCCTTTTCGGCTGGACTCCGGAAGTGACGCTCTGCCCCTTCCGCAGCCGGGAGGACCTGGCCGCCTGGACGCTGCGCCGATCCACCCCGCCCAGCACCTTCGAGCTGGGCCGGGACGCCAGCGGCGAACCCGCCGCCGTCCTCCACTTTCCCGCCTACGCCGGCGAGGGCGAGAAATGGCCCGCCATCACCATCCCCGCCGCCAAACTCCCCGCAGCGGACTGGAGCAACTACCGCTACCTCCGCTTCTTTCTCACCACGCCCCTGAGCGACAAGCTCCCCCTGCGCATCTTTCTCCGCAATCAGGCGGGGGTCGAGGGCAAGGTCGATCCCCGGCTCCCCGTCGGCGAGACGGCAGGCTGGATTCTGGTGGACCTCGATCAGGCCCTCCGCGACCGGCAGCACATGCGGGACCTGCATTTCTTCATGAGCACGCCCCCCCTCGACTGTCCCTTCACCCTGCGCGACCTGACCCTGGTCGGCGAGAACGGCGAAACGATCGCGGCCGGGGTCCTCGCCGGTTTGTCCAGCGCCAGCGCCACCCTGGTGGAAATGGGCGAACCTGCCGCCGCCGCCCTGGCCCAAGCACGAACCCATGAAGCCGAACTGACCGCCCGGCTGACCGCCCTCCGCGCCGCCCCCGGCGACGCCACCGGCTGGCCCCTGCTCGCCGCCACAGCCGCCGCCCGCGACTGGCTCGCCGCTCCCGAGCAGAAAGCCCTGCTCGCCCGGGCACCTTACCTGAAAGTCGCGGCCCGACTCGGGGAAACCCCCAGCTTCGGCTACGGGGTCGCCTCCTCCATGACCAAGGTGCTCTGGCAGGATGTGCCCTTCGACGGCGAACTCTTCGGCCAGGCCGACATCGCCCTCGCGGGCGACGAGGAGGAATCCGTCCAGATCGCCGCCATCACCCTCCGGGACGTGGCCGGCCTCCGCGCCAGTCTCGCCTGGGAAGACCCCGCCTGCCCTCTCGCCGCCGAACTCGGCTGGATGGGCCACGTCAAAACCGAGAAGCCCCCATACGCCGTGACCTACCAGGGCTGGTGGCCCGACCCCATCCTCGATTTCCTCGATACCGTGGATGTCCCCGCCGAACGCACCCAGGCGCTCTGGATCACCGTGCGCGCCCCGCGCGGCGCGGCGGCGGGAACCTACCGGGCAACGGTGACCCTGAGCAGCGCCGACGGCACCAGCCACAGCGTCCCCCTCACCGTCCGGGTCCATCCCTTCGACCTACCCGTCAAACGCCATCTGCCCCTCGCCCTGAGCTGGGGGGAGATGCTGCCCCAGGTCTACGGCCTGCCCGGCGGCAAACGCGCCGCCTACCAGCAGGCCATCGCCGACGGCACGCCCCTCGACGAAATCGCCGACCCCGAGGTCCGCCGTCTGCTCGACATCCGCCGCCGCACCGCCGAATTCCTCCTCCGCAAACGGGCCGAGCCGGACATGATCTACCGGGGCACCCCCCCCAACCTCGACGAGGTCGAACGCTGGATTGCCCTCGGCATGACCCGCTTCAACGTGCTGCACGTGACCAAGGACAAGGCCCGCAACCAGCGCCTGCTCGAAGCGGTCATGCCCGAAATCGAGCGCCGGGGCCTCCTCCCCTACGCCTACGTCTACGGCTACGACGAGGTCAAGCCCGAAGTCTTTCCCGAAATGCGCGAGGTCTTCGCCGACCTCAAGGCCCGCTGGCCCGGCCTCCCCATCATGACCACCGCCTACGACCACTCCTTCGGACTCGATACCGGGCTCAAGGACGTGGTCGATATCTGGGTGCCCCTCACCCCCAAATTCATGGAGAACCTCGACCGCATCCCCCTCGCCCGCGCCGAGGGCATGCAGATTTGGTGGTACACCTGCGTCGGCCCCCGCCACCCCTACGCCAACTGGTTCATCGAATACCCCGCCATCGAGGCCCGCCTGCTCATGGGCGAGCAGGCCTTCTTCGCGGGCACCGACGGCTATCTCTACTACCAGCTCTCCCGCTGGGTCCACCGCGAATACACCGATCCGATCACCCAACCCATCGACTCCGGCCCGCTCACCGACTGGGACCCGCGCAGCTACAAAGACAACCACGGCGACGGCTCCGTCTTCTGTCCCGGCCCCGACGGCCCCCTCACCACCATCCGCCTCGAAAACATCCGCGACGGACTCGAGGACTACGAGTATCTCTGGATGCTCCGCCGCGCCCGCGAACTCGTCGCGGCGGGCCAGGCCGCCAGTCCCGCCGCCGACTGGGACGCCGCTGTTGCCCAGGCCCTCCAGGCACC
>LVAZ01000323.1 GCA_001603055.1 Victivallales bacterium Lenti_02 | reverse complement strand
GCTGACAAGCAGGGTGTTCGACTTGCGCGATCTTCGTGCTTGCCCCCGCGAGTTCTGGCTTATGGTCATGGGGATCATTTCCCATGGCATTGCCCTGGGCTGGCTTGGTTTGCCCCTTCGGGGCGGTGAGGTCTGGAGGGCGATTCAGCGGCCTGAAGCCGAGTAGGGGTTTTCGGGCAGGTGGACGATCTCGTAGCCGGCCCGGGCCAGACCGTCGAGAACGGCTTGGGCGGGGGCGGTCTTGAACAGCACCGCCGCCAGCACGCCTGGATTCCACAGGCCGACCTTCCCGAGCAGGTTCTTGAAGCGGATGATGCGGCGCGTGCGGCGGCCCAGCGGGCCGTTGGCGGCCAGCGGTTCGTCCTCGACGCCGGGGGTGTAGGAGTCGTTGATCCCCCGGCAGGCCAGCACCCGGTAGCCCAGCGCCAGCAGCGCCTTTTCCAGCTCGCGCCGCGACAGGCAGTAGACATAGTTGCCCACCGGCTCGAAGCCATGCATCCCGGCGGGTCGGCGCAGGAGACGCAGGAGCAGTCCCCGGACTGTCCGGCCGAGGGCCTGTCCCAGGCCGCCCCCCGCGTACTCGTCGTTCGGCTCGATCAGCACCACGGCGTGGCGGGCGACCCGGAGCATCTCGTAGAGCGCGAGCATCGGGCGCGGGAAATGGTGGAACGCCTCCTTGCAGAGCACATAGTCCACCGCCCCGTCCGCCAGCGACAGGGCCTCGGCGTTCTCCACCCGGTACTCGGGGATGAAGCCGATCCGCTGGGCCTCCTTGAGGAGAACATCCGACAGGTCCGAGGCGACGGCCTGGCCGCCGTGGTCGAGGAGGTAGCGCGCATCGTTGCCGAAGCGCCCGTCGCCCAGGGTCAGCCAGCTCGCGCCCGGCGCGGCGGCGAGCAGGGGGTCCAGCAGGGCGTACATGCGTTGATGCCGCCAGGCATCGACCGTGTCGGTGCGGAAACAGGGTTTGGCCTGGGTTTCGCCGGCCGTGCCCGGCACCTGCTGGGCTAGATGCTCCTGGTGCCTGCGGTAGCTCTCTTCGCGATAGTCGTTCGGCATGGTGTTTCCGCGTTCCGTTCAAGCGGGGCAAACGAAGACAGGAAAGTCGTCCCGCCAAGCGAGGCACAATATGCCCTCCCGGCCCGTCCGGCAACCGGAACCCGCCAGTGGCCGCTGGCACGATGCTTCAGGGCTGGAGTTCCAGGATGCCGGCGGCGGCGACATGGTAGGAATTGCCGCGGGTGGGCGCCCACATCAACCACAGATTGTCGTCGCCCTTGCGGACGGTGAGGTTGAAGGCCAGGCGACGGTCGCGCGCGGGGTCGATGCCAAGTGCCGCGAGGGGAATGGCGATTTCGGCCTGCCAGAAATCCGGACGGGGGCGGGTCGCGGCGAAGAGGCAGGTTGGTGGCGTCGGTGCCGGACGGGGCTCGGCGGTGCCGTTATCGGCCAGCTTGTGTTCCACCGCGCCGGTACCGTAGCCGCGGAAGATGTGGATGGGCTGTGCGGCGGCGGGCGGCAGCGCCTGGATACTGAATTCCACGGCGTCATGGTCGCCCCACACTGCGCCGTCGAGCTTCGCGGTCGCCGCCACGGGATTGGCCACCGCCACGTAGAGGAATTCACCGTCGTGGCAGAACCATGCGGAGCTGCTGCGGGCAGCTTCGGCACCATTGTAGTTTCTGGCCACGGACATGGCGTCGGCGGCGAGCCGGCCGGCCCACTCGTCGGCTTCGATCACGCCGTTGACTGCGGGAGCGTTTTCCGTGCGGCGCACCTTGAACAGGGGCGGGGGAGCGGTTGGCCGCGCGGCGGGCGCGTCGCGCTTGGGCAGGGGCGGCAGGGGGCGCGGCGGCGCCTGTGTCCACGGCACCGGCGCCACCACCGGCCGCAGGGCGTCGACGTAGAGGCCCATCTTCGCGAAAGGGGGCGCCTGAAAACCGGGGATGCGCTCGAAGACGGCTGCGTCGTCCTTGAGGCGGAAATCGCCCTTGGCGATATCGGCGAAGCCGGGGTCCTCGTCGGTCTGCCAGTTCGAGTCATCGAGCTGCCAGTTGCCGCTGCTGGAGTCGGCGCACATCACCAGCAGGTTGCGCTGAGCGCGGTTCACGCGCATGGTGCTGGGCTGCGCGTCCATGAAGCCGGCCAGCGCCGGATAGCGCGTCGTGTAGGGCTCGCGGGTGATATCGACGTCCTGGAGGAGGCGCTTCCGCCACAGTTCGGAATCGATGTAGAACTTCCAGCGCTCGTCGTTCCACGGCGACGAGCCCAGGGCGCGCTTGCATTCGATGAAGACGTTGTCGGTGGCCAGATTGTCGTGCCCGCCGTGGGATTGCACCGTTCCGAAGCTGCCTTTGCCGGGCTCGCCGCAACGGAAGAAGACATTGCCCACGACCTCTTCGCCGCCGTCGCCGTCATCCAAATAGATGGCGGCGTTGCCGTGCCCCAGCGGCCGGCCGATGTTGTACCAGAAATTATGGCGCACGACATTGCCTCGGCGGGACGGATCGCGGCCCTTGTAGAGCGCGGCTGAGTCATCGGCGGCCAGACAGACATCGTGGACGACATTGTATTCGAAGACGAGGTCGTTGCCGGCCAGGCTGATGGCCATGTGCGGCGCGTCATGGACGCGGTTGTGCCGGGCGCTGTTGCCGACGCCGCTTAGCGCAATGGCCGGGGCGTAGGTCAACTGGTGCAGCGCGAACCGCCAGATGTGGCAGTTTTCGATGAGGTGCCCGGCCGCCGTCAGCGTCTGGCGGTCGCCGCCTGCGACCTGGATGCCGCTTCTGCCGGTGTCGTGGACATCGCAGCCGACCACCCGCGCCTCTTTGCCGCCGTTGACGCGGATGCCTTCGCGCTGCTGGTTGCGCACCACGCAGCCCTCGATGCGGAAATCGTCGCCGTTGTCCACCGATATGCCGATGTGGCCCTCCTCGACGACCAGTCCCTGCACACGCACATGGGACGCCTTGTTGAAAGACAAGATCGAGCCACGCAGCACCGTGACGGCCAGGCGCGCCGTGGCCGGCGGGGCCGGCGGCCAGCAGTACAGCCGCTGGTTTGCGCAGTCGAAGAAGCATTCGCCGGGGCGGGTCAATTCCTCCAGCAGATTCACCGCTCGCCAGCGTCGGGGCGAGGGGTTGCCTTGGCGCAAGCCGAACCGGTGGGGGCGGCTGAGGGTGATCTGGCGGGTCGCGGGGTCGATGTTCGCGACCTTGATGACCTGTTCAATGTAGTCATAGCACCAGTAGCCTTGCAGCCACAGCCCGCGGTCGGCATGCCAGCGGGCCGGCCGGTCGCCGGTGTACTGGAAAATCCCGCCGCGCTGGCCTTCGACCTTCTTCGCCTGGCTGGGATTGGCGGCCTCGAAGGCATTGGCCGTACCGGGGACCGTGCCGCTGTCGATGATCTTCTCGATGGTCGCCCAGCCCTCGTCCGGCCAGCGGGCCAGGTCCATCCGCTGGCCATCGCAAAAGAGTTCCGGCAGCGCAAAAGGCATCGTGAAAACCTCCTCGATCTTCGCCGGCAGGGCAATGCCCGCCGCCGCCAGATCGACCTCCAGAATGTGGTCGGCGGCCGTCGCGTCCAGAATCGCCCGCAGGGCCGGTTCCGTCACTGGCTGGAATAGTTCTGGCGGCAACCGACGCGCGCCCGAGAGGCGCGCCGTGCCGGGTTCGGCGGCGCGAATCACCAGCGGCGCTGCCGCCGTGCCGCCGTCCCGCTCCTCGAAGCGCACGGTTTCCGATAGTTCGTAGAGCCCCGGCAGCAGGACGATTTCACCGCCGGGAGTGCCGGTTGCCAGAGTCTGTTCGCGCAGAACATCGCGGGCGCGGGCGAGCGACGCCAGCGGCGCCTCGCGGC
>LVAZ01000031.1 GCA_001603055.1 Victivallales bacterium Lenti_02 | reverse complement strand
CCGCCGCCATGCCGAGGGCTTCTCCTGGCAGCGCTGCGTCGCGGAATGCCTCGAATTCATCCGCGAGCGCACCGGCCGGGAATGATTCCCGTCTGCGTTTGACCCTCGGCCGGCAGGTGATACCTTGTCCTCGCCTGCGTATTTCCCGTCCGCCGAGGAGATTCCCCATGATCGCCCTTCGTTCGACGCTCGCGGTTGCCGTCTGTCTGATTGCTGGAGCCCTTGCCGGAGATCAGCCGGAGGTGGTTGGGAAGGAGGAAATCCTCCATCTCGACCAATTCGCGCTCCCGGCCCGCTGGGCGCCGGCCGAAGCGACTGTCGATGCCGCCGAGGAACCAACCCCCGGCGGACGCCCCGCCCTGCGTCTGCACATCCCCGTCGACCATCACGCCGGCGAGGCGAAATACCCCATCGGCTGGCCGCGCATGTACGCGGAACTCCAGCGCCCCGCCGAAACCGGCTGGGCCGACTGGGACCGCTTCGAGTTCGACATCCACAGCACCATGTCCGTCGGCCAACTGCCCAAATCCCCCCTAACCTTCCAAATCCTCTGCCCCGACCGCCATCAGAACAACGTCGTCAACCTCGACCAGCTCGAACTCGGCCAATGGGTCACCGTCTCCCTGCCCGTCAGCGACCTCAAACATCTGCCCGAACTCGCCCGGCTGGGCTTCAACATCTCCGAATCCAACTACGCGGACCAAGTGGTTCTGGACTTCCGCATCGGCGGCTTCCGGCTGATCCGCTCGGCGGAATGCGCCCTGGCGGACATGACCATCCAGACCCCGGTCGTCTACCGCGGCGCGGCGGAACTGCGGGTGGAACTCGATGTGGTCGGCCCGCCGGACAACGTCAGCCGCGGCATCCCCTTCGAACTCCGCCAGGGCGAAACCCTGCTCCGCCGCGAGACCCTCCCCGCCCGGCGCGGCAAGCGCCTCGTCAGCCTCGAAATCGGCGAACTGAAGCTCGCCCCCGGCGACTATGCGCTGACCGCATTCCCCGGCGATCCCGAGCGCCAACGCGAGGGCACCTTCCGGGTGGTCCCCTCGCCCTGGGAGGAAAAACGATGAAATTCGTCTTTGCCCTTTTCACCCTACTGCTCGGTCTCGCTCTCCGGGCCGACATCGCCACCTATCAGTCCACCCGCGCCCAGACGCCCCCGGTTCTGGACGGGGTGCTCGACGACGCCTGCTGGCGGCAGGCCTGCGCGGTGGACCGTTTCGTCCTCCTCGGCAAGGGGGAACCCGCCCCCGACCAGCCCGCCACCCGCGCCCTGCTCGCCTTCGACGACGACGCCCTCTATCTCGCCTTCGACTGCGAGGAACCCCTCGCCGACCGCATCAAGGCCACCGCCACCGAGCCCGACGGCAAGACCTGGATGGACGACGGGGTCGAGATTTTCCTCAACCCGGCCGGCGACCGCCAGCGCTTCGTGCAATTGGCCATCAACACCCGAGGCGTCATCATGGACGGCATCAAGGAAACCCCGGACGACCCGCTGGACCTGTCCTGGGACGCCGACGCCCGCGCGGTCGCCAGCGTCGGTCGGGACCGCTGGCAGATGGAAGTCCGCATTCCCTTCGCCCGTCTTCCCCTCGACGGTCCCGACCGGGACTGGACCTTCCATCTCGCCCGCAACCGCCGGGTCGCCAGCCAGCATCTCACCTCGCTCCGCAGCCCGGTCACCGGCTTCCATGAAATCGCCAAGTTCGACATTCTCCAGGGAGTGCGCCCGAACGGCTACGACGTGAGCCTCCGGATTCTGGAACTGGGCCAGTTCCTGCGCGGCAACAACCGTGCCGGGGTCCATCTCCGCAACTGGGGGCAGACCCCGCGCTCTGTCCGCCTGCGCTACGGCATCGCCGGGAGAGAACAGGAGGACCAGCGGACCCTGCCCGCCGGGGAGGCGTGCGAATGGCAGGGGTTCTGGCCGCTCCGCGAGGACGACGCGGGCAAGGAGTTCACCTTCTCCGTCACCGTGGACGGGCGGGAAATCCAGCGCCGCAGCCGTCTCGTGGCCACCGTTCCTCCGCTGTTCGGCGTTCCCGAACGCGCGGTGTTCTACCGGTACGAACACGAACCCCTGCGCCTGAACCTGCCGCTCAACCTGGCCGGCGGCGACCGGCGGGAGGGTGTGCTCCACTGGACCGTGCGCGATGCCAAGGGCGAAACCGTCGGGCAGGGGCAGACCCTGGCGCGGGCCGAACCGGTGCCCCTCCGCCTCTACTGGAACCCCTGGCTTCCCGGCCATTACGTCCTCCGCTGCGAACTGCACCTGCCAAACGAGCCGCCCATCGCCTGCGAGAGCGGCCTGCGCCTCGTCCGCAATCCCTGGGGAGAATAGACGCATGAAACATCCGTACTGGCTTGGTCTTGCCCTGATTGCCGGCACCGTCGCCGCCGACAGTCTGAAGTTCGACTTCGGCCCCGGGGATTCCCCGCTCCGCGAGGGCTTCGCCGCCTCGTCCCCCGCCCTCGTCTGGCAGGACGCGCAGCCCGAGGCCAAGGCCAATCCCATCCGTCGCGAGTGGACCTACAACGAGAGCAGCGGCCGCAACAACCCGCCCCCCAACTACAGCAACGAACTGACCTGCGACCACCTCCAGTCCGCCGCCGCCGCCACCCTCTCGATCCAGGTTCCCGACGGGGACTACCGGGTCTGGCTGCTCTGCGGCGCGGCCGGCGGCAGCGCCGCCCAGGTCTGGGACATCGCCGTCGACAGCGGTCTCGACACGGCCACGGCCACCTTTGCCGGGGGCTACGAGGTCCGCCGCCTGCTGCTCCGCGCCCAGGCCCGGAACGGCCGCGTGGACCTGCGCTTCACCACCCGCAGCCGCTGGCTGGTGAACGCCCTCGTCCTCGTTCCCGAGGCCGAATGGGAAGCCACCCGCGCCGACCTGCTCGCCCCCCTGGAGACCGAGGTCTTCCTGCTGCCTCCCGATGTGCTCAAGGACTGGCGGGAAACACCCCCGCCCCGGACCGGCGAGGAACCCGCCTGGACCGAGGAAGAGAAGGAACGGGGACTGGTTGTCCACCGCCGCCCCTACCTCGAGGTGGTCTGGCCGGACACCTGGCCCCGCCGCCAGGATATCGACCAGCCCGTCCGGGCCTTCGCCGCCCGCAACGAATATGAACCCCTGACCTTCACCCTCTTCCCCCTCCGCGACTTCGCCGCTGTGGATGTGCGCGTCGCCCCCTTTGTTGCCGATTCCGGCCAATCCCTGCCCGCCGAGGGGCTGGACCTCCGCTTTGTGCGCTACCTCCATGTCCGTCCCAACTACCAGACCTACCACCGCTACTACCGCGCTCCCGATGTGCTCATGCCCTGGGAACCACAACCGCTGGTCAAGGGCGAGAACCTGCGCCTCTGGCTGACCGTCCAGCCCGGCACCGCCGCCAAGGACGACATCTACCGCAGCACCGCCGAAATCATCGCCGACGGCAAGACCGTGGCCCGGGTGCCGCTCGTCTTCCGCGTCCTGCCCATCCATCTCCAGAAGGACCACAGCCTCGTCTACGGCATCTACTATCACCACCCCTACCGCCAGATCGACAGCGCGCCCGACACCTTCTCCCGCCACTGGTGGCAGCGCAAGGCCGAACTCGAACACGCCGACATGGCCGCCCACGGCAACAACACCCTGGTTCTCGGCCTCGGCGGCCGCTTCGTCGGCGGGCGCTGGGTCTTCGCCTTCGACCAGCTCGAACGCAACCTCGACCTCTACCGCAGCGCCGGTTTCCATCAGCCGGTCATCTGCAGCTTCCCCTTCGGCAGCCTCTATGCCAAATACCTGAAGAAGGGCATGGGGTCGCACCTCCGTCTGGTCGAGATGCCCCCGCCCGAGTTCTTCGCGGAACTCACCGAGATGGTCCGCCAGATCGAGACCGAGGCCCGGCGGCGGCAGTGGCCCGAACTGCTCTACTATCCCGTGGACGAACCCTCCACCAGCGCGGCGTCCGTCCAGTTCATGACCGAGGTGATGCGGGCCATCAAGCTCGTCCCCGGCGTGCGCACCTACGTCACCGCCGATCCCGCCCATGCGGAATTCGCCCCCCTCATGCCCCATGTCGACGTCTGGTGCTGCCAGCCCTTCAGCATCCCCCGCGAGGAACTGCTGGCCGACATGGCCAAGCGGCAAGTCGAGTACTGGTGTTACCCGAACCACGTCGCCGGGGAGAACGACCACACCACCGTGGCCGGGGCCCGCATGACCTACGGCTTCGGCTTCTGGCGCAGCGGCTTCCGCGCCCTCACCCCGTGGATTTACCAATCCATCTCCGGCGACCAGTGGAACTATCTCGACAGCACCTCGATGGACTTCTTCAACCGCACCGCCGACGATGCCGCCCCCATCCCCGTCACTCTCTGGGAAGCCTACCGCGAGGGCATCGACGACGGCCGCTACATCACCACTCTCCAGCGCACCATCGCCCGCGCCCGCGAAGCCGGTCTGGCCGAACTCGCCGACGCCGCCCAGGCCGACCTCGATCTCGTCTGGAACGCCATCCGGGTCCAGGAGAAGTACAAGACCGACGGCCTCTGGGACCCGGAAGCCTTCGACGTCTACCGCTGGCTCATCGCCAGTCGCATCATCGACCTCCAGAGCGCCCTCGGCAACTGACCAAACCGGCCGCCCGGCCTACTTCTCGGTCTTGAGCCCGCCCCGGCGGACGGCATATTGTAGCCTGTAGGGGCGAGGCTTGCCCTCGCCCGGCCCCTCGGCCAACCAAACGGGATGCAACCCTGAATGGGCGGGGCAATTCGGTTGCCGAACCCGGTTCCATGCCGTCGGCAATGCCTTCTTTATCTCGCCCATTCAGGGCGAAACACGGGTATCCGTGGCGGTCCTGGGGCGACTGCCCCAGGCTATGGTTGGATTGTGCCTTCGGCACAAAAATCCCGACCTGATCGAGGGCTGGAAAACCAAGACCGGCTTCCGTCAAACTCCAGGCGGGAAAGGTCCTGCCGGTGCGGCTTCCCGTGGCAGGACCGTCCTACTTCACTGGTCGCTACTTCTTGCCGTAGACCTCGACCTCGATGTAGTGGTTCATCTCGTTCGAGGTGTTGCCGTTGCTGTAGAGGCGCACATAGCGGGCCTTGACCCCGTCCACGGGGACGATGCGCCCTTCGAAGGTCTCGATGTATTCCTTGTCCTTGCCGACGCCGAGGCCGCTGCTGTTGTCATGGTCGTTGTTGTAGACCGTCTGCACGTCCATGATGAAATCGGGGTCGGCGGCGGTCTGGATGACCACGTCGCGGTAGACGCGCGCCTGCGAGTGGAAGTGCCACATCACGATGGCATGGATTTCGTAGGCTTCCTCGAGGTCGATCTGCACGTACTGCCGGCCGGGCGCGAACTCGACGTAGCTACCGTCGGTGCCCTCCTTGTCGCCGTCGGTGATCTGTTCGAGGTCGCCGACAATCGGATTGTCGTCGCTGCCGGTCACCTCTTTCTTGAGGGCGACGTTGGTGCAGCCCTCGGGAATGAAGAAATCGGGACGCGCCCCCTTGCGGGCGGGTTCGAGGTTGGGACTCTTGAGATTCTGGGGAGTGCCCACGAACATGGGCTTGGGCAGTTCCAGCTCCAGCTTCACCTTGCCGGCCGGGGCATCCTCGCCCCGCGCGGAACCAACGAAGAGAGGGCTGCCGACCACGGCGGCGGCGACAATCAGGGAAGCCAGATTTCTACGCATTCGAGTTCTCCTGTAGGATGTGGGATGAAAACCATCGCAGGGCGGGGACGGGCACACCGCCGCCCTTATTTGCCATAGACGGCGATCTCCACGAATCTATTCGATTCGCCGGCATAACCGCCATTGGTGTAGACGCGGACGTAACGGCAGCGGGTGCCGGCATTGTCCGGCCCGCGCGCGTCGCCCACTTCGCCCCACCAGGCGGCCATGTGGGCGTAGTCGGTCCCCGCGCCCAGACCGCTATTGTTCTCCCGGTCGTTGTTGAAGACCGTGACCACGCCTTCCTTGAATTCGGGATCGTTGGCGAGCTGCATGACCACGTCCCGGTAGATGATCGGATTGCGGTAGAAATGCCAGACCACGACGCAGTAGACGGTATGCTCCGCGCCGAGGTCCACCTGCACCCACTGGAGGCCGGGACCGAGGTCCACGTAGTCGCCCTCGCCGCTCTTCTTGATCCCGTCGGTGACCTGGTCGGCGAAACCGTCGACGAAATCATCCTCTTCGAGGCTGTAGGTCGCGGGCTTGCCGAGGGCGAGGTTCGTCACGCCGGGGGGAGCCATGAAGGGGGGACGCTGGGTCTGCGCGCGGTAATGCTCGGGGAGGACCTGGTTCTTCGGATAGCCGGGCGTGGCGCGGGTGACCGCGTCCGCGCCGAGACCGAAGTCCACCGCCGCCAGCTTCTGCCCGCCCGAGCGGAGCGTGGCGATGGCCGCGTTCAGGGCGGTGCCCAGGTAGAAGGTGGTCATCGAGGCGCCGCTGATGCCGTCCACCACGTTGGGGCCCTTGAGGGTGTTGCTGATGATGATGCCCTCGGTCCCCTCGCCGACGACGGGGAGCCCGTTGAACTGGGCCAGCCAGACGGGATTGGCCACCTCGCCGCCGAGACCGGGGGTTTCCTGCTGCTCGTAGATGCGCAGGGCCTTGATGCGCAGCCGGTCCGGTTCGAGGGCGAGCACGCCCCGGATGGGGCCGTAGCGGCCCTGGGTCATCACCTCGATGGCGTAGCCCAGCTCCTCGCTGCTGCCCACGTAGATGTCCGCCTCGTCCGCCGAACTTTTTTCCCGGAGCTTGATCCGGTCGCGGAAGGCGGCCAGCACCTCGCCGGAATCGGCATTCTCCCCGCAGAGCCCGAGGGCGGAGACGATGGCGCGGGTACGGGCGTAGTCCTCGTTGGCCCGGATGAGCCCCTCCCAGTGGGTGGTCGCGAAGGTCAGCAGGGCGGCGCAGGCGGCGCACAGCCCGAGGGTGAAGGCGAGACTGTAGGCGAAGCTGTTCTTCATGCCGCCACCTCCTCCTGCCTGCGGGGCTTGGCCAGCAGATCGAGAGTCGGCGCGAACAGATTCGCCACCAGAATGGCCGACATGGCGGCCTCCTCGTAGTTCGAGAAGCAGGCCATCAGCGTGGCCAGACTGCCCAGCAGCAGCCCGTAGAGCCATTTGGCCTCGTCGTCGCGCGGGGTCGTCGCCGGGTCGCAGGCGATCAGGCAGATCGAGAGCAGGAAGCTGTTGGCCAGGAGCAGCTCGACAATTCCGGCGGCGCGCAGCAGTTCCATCTGGTGCAGCGGAATGGCCACGCAGACCGCCGCCACCAGCGCCGCCCCCAGAACCCGCAGATTGGCGGGCCGCGCCAGCCCCATCAGGACCACGGCCACCAGGGAAATCAGCGCCAGCGCCAGCATCAGGCGCGGGTCCGCGTCCGCCGCCAGCGACGAGAAACCCGCTCCCTTGATCCGGCCCGGATAGCCGAAGACCAGCGCCGCCTTGCCCACCAGGACCGGGGCGAAAATCTGGCTGCCCGTGCCGCCGAACACCTCCTTGCCGAAGAGGCAGGCGATGGCCGCCCCCAGCGCCGCCATTTCGAGCGGAATATCGCTCGGCAGCAGCAGCGCCAGCACCAGCCCGTAGATCAGCCCGCCCCCGTTCAGAGGCTTNNGATCAGAAAACTGGTGCAGGCCATGCCGAGCGCCGCCGTCGCCAGACAGGCGGCCAGGTAGTGCCGCATGGCGTTCGGCGGCAGGTCGCTCCGGGGCGTGCGCACGCCCAGAAGCCAGTCGCCGGGATCGCCGGAAACATGGTCGGGAGTAGGATGGAGTTCCGCTGTCATTCGTCCGCCGTTTTTGGTCCCGGGACAATCAGAATTCGTCGTAGAAGGCGTCTTCCTTGGGAATGCCCTTCGTCTGCAAGACGCGCATGGTGGCCTCGATCATCTTCGGCGGGCCGCAGAGGAACACCTGCCGCCTGCCCTCGAGGCCGAGATGCCGGTCCACCGATTCGTGGATGAAGCCGGTTTCGCCCTGCCAGCCGGCGGCATTCTCCGCCTCGGAGAGCGCGTAGACCACCTGGATGCTCGGATTCTCCCCGGCCAGCTTGCGGAATTCCTCGAGGTACATGGCGTCGGGCGCGGTGCGCGCGCCGAAGAACAGCCGGCAAGGCTTGCCGGGAGTCTTCTCGGCCACATGCCGGACCAGCGAGCGCATCGGGGCCATGCCGCAGCCGCCGCCCACGCAGACCAGCTCGCAGCCTGTGTCCTCGTCGAGCATGAATTCCCCGTAGGGGCCGGTGAAGCGCACCTGGTCGCCCGCCGCGACCCCGTGGAGATAGGTCGAGCCGAGCCCGCCGGGAATCAGCCGCACCAGCAGCTCGATCTCGCTCCGGCGGCTGGGCGGGGAGGCCAGCGAGTAGGCGCGGAACACGGTTTCCTTCTGGCCGGGCACGAAGACCTGCACGTACTGGCCGGGGCGGAAGTCGATGGCCGCGCCGTCGGCCAGCGCCAGCACGATCTCGCGGGTGTCGGCGGTCACCAGCCGGGCCGACTTCACGGTGGCGACGTATTCCTTGACGTGGAGGAACTCCTCCTTGACGCGCAGGACCAGATTCTGCTTCACCTTCACCTGGCAGGCCAGCCGGGTGTTGGCCGCCAACTCCGCGGCATTGAGGAAGGGCAGCTCGGTGGGCAGGGTCGGCCCGCCGCCGGAGAGGACGCCGACCTTGCAGAAGCCGCAGGTGCCCTGGCCGCCGCAGGCGGAGGGGATGAAGATGCGCCGGTCGTAGAGCGCGTCGAGCAGCTTGCCGCCGCCCTCGACCACGAAGGGCTCCTCGTTGTTAACCCGGATTTCGCAGGGACCGTACCGGCAGAGGAAACGATCCGCAATCAGCAGGGCGAGAGCCAGCACGCCGCCAACCGCACAGAGAACCGCAATGGCACTTGCATACATCATGGAAGCGAAGCCCGCCCTTGCTCTAGAACCCCACCATGCCGTCGAACCCCTTGAACGCCAGGGCCATCAGGCCGGTGACGATCATCGTGATGCCCAGGCCGCGCAGGGGCCGGGGAATGTCCGCCTCTTCCAGCCGTTTGCGGATACCCGCCATCAGGCAGATGGCCAGCATCCAGCCCAGGCCGGAACCCAGCCCGTACACTCCCGCCTGGACAAACCCCATCTGGTAGTTGGGATCGATCATGAACAGGCTCACGCCCAGCACCGCGCAGTTCACCGTGATCAGCGGCAGATAGATGCCGAGATTGTAGTGCAGCACCGGGCTGAACCGCTCCAGCACCATCTCGACCAACTGCACGAAGCCGGCGATGGTCATGATGAACACCAGGAAGGTGAGATAGGTCAAATCCGCCGCGCAGAGCGGGGCGTCCGCCACCAGCAGGGCGTGGTAGATCCAGTGGTTCAGGAGGGCCGTGCAGAAGGTCACGAAGGTCACGGCCAGCCCCATGCCCACCGCCGTCCGCATATGCCGCGAAATGGCGATGAACGAGCACATCCCGAGGAACTTCGTGAACAGGATGTTGTTGGTCAGCACCGCCGCGAGCAAAACCACGGCCAGGCTGCCGACTCCGCTTCCGTGCATGGTGTCCGTCTCCCGTGGGCTAGTGTCCGATGGCTTCGGGGTGTTCCGTGGGCGGTTGCTCGGGCCAGATGGCGCGCACCACCCAGACCACCACGCCCATCGCCAGAAACGCGCCGGGCGCGGAACTCAGCAGATGCATCGGCTCATAGCTCGCCGGCATCACCGGATGGCCGAGAATCGTTCCCGAACCCAGCGGCTCGCGGATCAGCGAGATCAGCAGCAGCACCACCGCGTAGCCCAGGGCGTTGCCGATCCCGTCGAAGAAGGAGGCAATCGGCCCGTTGCGCATGGCGAAGCCCTCGGTACGCCCCAGCAGAATGCAGTTGGTCACGATCAGCGGGATGTAGGGGCCGAGCTGGCGGCTCATCTCGAAATGGTAGGCGCGCAGATAGAGATGGACGAAACTCACCAGCGTCGAGATCACCAGCATCTGCACGATCAGCCGCACCCGGTGCGGAATCGCCTGCCGGATCAGAGAGACCACCAGGCAACTGAAGCCGGCCGAAAACAGCAGCGCCGCATTCATCACCAGCGTCGTGCTCACCAGGCCCGTCACCGCCAGCGCCGAGCAAATGCCCAGTGCCTGGCGCAAAATCGGGTTCTGCTTGGTTACACCGTCTTTGACCGGCTCCACGATCCGCGCGCGGTAGCCAACTTGGGTACCAGACATGGGCCATTTCCGATGCTTGGGGGACCACACGATAGAAATCGCAAACATATCATGCTTTCGCCCGCCGCCTAGCCCAAGCCGGGCAATTTCGCGCCGTTGGTCCCCGCCTCCGGAACGGCTATAGTACCGCGCCTTTTCCGACATTTTTCCAACTCCACGAGTTCATGACCGACCAATCCTCCCAATCCGAGTCTCCCGACTGGCATTCCCTCTACCCCTTTGCCTCCCACTACGCGGCAATTGCCGGCGGCAGGCAGCATTATCTGGACGAGGGCCGGGGCCCGGCGGTGGTCATGCTCCACGGCAACCCCACCTGGTCCTTCTACTACCGCAATCTCGTCCTCGCCCTGCGCGACGAGCATCGCGTCATCGTGCCCGACCACATGGGCTGCGGGCTCTCCGACAAGCCGCAGGAATACACCTACACCCTGCGCCAGCACATCGACAACCTCGAACACCTGCTGGACGAGGAATTGCAGGTGCCGGAGGTCGATCTGGTGGTCCATGACTGGGGCGGGGCCATCGGCATGGGCTACGCCGTCCGCCATCCCGAGCGCATCCGGCGGCTGGTGGTGCTGAACACCGCCGCCTTCCTTTTCGCCGAATGCCCCCTGCGCATCCGCGCCTGCCGCTGGCCTGTCTTCGGCCCTCTGGCCGTGCGCGGCGGCAACGCCTTCGCCCGCGCCGCCGTCCACATGGCCGTCCGCAACCCCCTTCCCCCCGAGGTCCAGGCGGGCTTCCTCGCCCCCTACGACTCCTGGGCCAACCGCGTCGCCATCCTCCGCTTCGTCCAGGACATTCCCATGCGCCGCTCCCATCCCACTTGGGAAACCGTCGCCGACATCCAGAAAAGCCTCCACCTCCTGGCCGAGAAACCCATGCTCATCTGCTGGGGCATGCGGGATTTCTGCTTCACCGGGAAATTCCTCGATGTCTGGCAGAGCTACTTCCCCACCGCCCAGGTCCATCGCTTCCCCGAGGCCGGGCATTATCTGCTCGAGGACGCGGGCGAACGGGTGAACCCGCTCGTCGAGCGCTTCCTCCTGCCCGCCGCGCCATGAACTCCCGCACCCTCGGCTGCATCTTCGTTGCCATCCTCCTCCTCGGCGGCTGCTTCGGCTGGATGAACCGTCCGGCCCCCAAGCCGAACCACTGGCCGATCCGCAACCTTCCTGTCGGTTCCGGCCCCATCGTCTGCTACGGCGACAGCCTGGTCAGCGGCGAGGGTGCCAGCTCGTCCCGACTAACCTACCCCGCCCAGCTCGGGCAACTGCTCGGGCGCCCGGTCCAGGCCCAGGGCACGCCCGGCGAAACCACCACCGGCGCCCTCGCCAGCCTGCGCGACGGCGGCGGTCCCAAGGACGCCCCCCTCGTCGTCGTCACCCTCGGCGGCAACGACATGCTGTCCCGCACCCGGCTCAGCGTCACCGAAGCCAACCTCGCCGAGATTTTCGACCTGCTCCACGCCCGCGGCGCGGTCGTCGCCTTCACCGCCATCGAAAGCCCCCTCTCCGCCCAGCGCGGCCGTTCCCTCGCCAAACTCTGCCGCCGCCACGGCGTCATCCTGGTCCCCGACCTCCTCGGCGGCGTCCTCGGCGAAAACCAACTCATGGCCGACCCCATCCACCCCAACGACGCGGGCTACGCCATCGTCGCCGAACGGGTCGCCACCACCCTCCGCCCCTTCCTCTAGCGCCATCACGAAGGGAAGGGAGCGCGCCGGTTTTCGCCGCTGCGGACGCCCATTTCCCACTGCCCGGGCCGATCCGCATTGCACACCGGCACATGGCGCAGTTCATTATGGATGGTGTCCAGACGACGGTCGTCCAGGAATCCGGCCCATGCGGTTCGCCCATCTCCATCATGCCGCCCTTGCCGCCGCCCAGCGGAGCTTCGTCAGCGGTCCGCGCCAGCAGGGAACCTGGGTTTGGCGGGCGGATTCCTTCCGCGCCAGCGAAGGCCAGCCCATGACCGTGCGCCGGGCGCTGGCCCTGAACGCGGTGCTGGAACACGCCCCCTTGCAGCACACCCCCGGCGAATTGCTGGTGGGAACGGGATTCCCCGCCCGCCTGGTTCCCCCCGACACCTTCCCGACGGAGCGGATCGAGGCGGCGAAGGCTCTGGTGCAGGCCATCGGCGAACGGAATTTCCACTCCCACGCCAACCACCACGCTTCGGACTATCCCAAGCTCCTCCGGCTCGGTTTCGGCGGCCTCATCGCCGAGGTGGACGCCGCCCTGCCCCACCAGGACGCCAAGGGCCAGACTTTCCTGCAATCGGTGCGCGTCGCCCTCGCCGGGGCTTCCGCCTTCTGCCTGCGCTGGGCGGCGGCACTCCGTGCGGCCGCCACGGGCGAATTCGCCGAACTGCACGCCTTCCAGGCCGGCCTGCTCGAACGGCTGGCCCTCGACCCGCCGGCCAGCTTCTGGGAAGCCATCCAGCTCACCTATCTCTTCCATTCCCTCACCCAGCTCGACGACCGGGGCGCGATGGCCTTCGGGCGGCTCGACCAGTACCTCCTGCCCTTCTACGAGGCCGACCGCGCCGCCGGACGGCTGACCCGCGAGGATGCCCAGGATTTGCTGGACCACTTCTTCGCCAAAATCACCATCACCGAGGACGTGCAGAACATCACCCTCGCAGGCACTCGCCCCGCCGACGGCGCGGATGCGTCGAGCGACTTGACCCTGCAAATTCTCGAAGCCTGCAAACGGGTGGGCCGCCCCGGCGGCAACTGCACGGTGCGCGTCCATCCCGGCACGCCACAACGGCTACTCGAAGCCTGCGCCGAGGTGATTCGTACCGGTATCGGCTATCCGGCCCTGGCCAATGAAGCCCCCATCATCGAGGGGCTGATCGAGCATGGCTACACCCCCGAGGACGCCCGCGACTACTGCTGCGTGGGCTGCATCGAAACCCAGATTCCCGGCAGGCAGGCCCCCTGGGCCGACGGTCGCGCCAATCCGCTCCAAATGCTCAACCTCGCCCTCTTCCGGGGCCAGGACAGTCTGACCGGCAAGCAGGTCGTCCCCGATCCCGGCGAACCCGCCAGCTTCGCCGAATTCTACCAGCTTTTCCTGCATCTGGCCCACCAGCAAATCCGCGATCTGGTCGCCGTCGCCGACCGCCAGCAGCGGGCGCATTTCGAGCGCCGCGAGGAGTTCACCTCCCCCCTCCTGAGCGCCCTGGTCGACGACTGCATCGCGCGGGGCCGGGACATGAACGACGGCGGTGCCCGCTACCCCGGCTGCTTCGGCTTCGCCTCGATGGGCATCGCCTCGCTCGCCGACAGCCTCGCTGCCATCCGTCAGCTCGTCTACGAGGAACGCCGCTTCACCCTCGACCAGATGCGGACCATGCTCCGCGCCGATTTCGCCGGCTTCGAGACCGAACGGGAAATCCTCCTGCGCGCCGTGCCCAAATTCGGCAACGACGAGGACACCGTGGACCTGCTCGCCGCCCAAGTGGTGGCCGATCTCGCAGCCGAATACAGCCGCCACCGGACGCCCGAGGGCGGCCACTATTTCATGCTCCTCGGCGCCAACGTGCAGAACATCTCCGCCGGGCGCGAAGTGGGCGCCACGCCCGACGGACGCCGCGCCCGCGAACCCCTCTCCGACGCCGCCAGCCCCACCTTCGGCCGGGACCTGCAAGGCCCGACCGCCGCCATCCGCTCCACCGCCAAGCTGCCCTACCGGCTCTGCGTCGGCGGCAACGTGGTGAACATGAAACTCGATCCCGCCTGCCTGGAAGGCCGGGAGGGCTGCGCCCGGCTCGCCGCCCTGGTCCGCGCCAGCTTCGCCCTTGGCGGGCAGGAACTCCAGTTCAACACCACCGGCGCGAAAATCCTCCGCGCCGCGCGGGAAAACCCCGCCGACCACCGCCATCTGGTGGTCCGCGTCTCCGGTTTCTCCGCCACCTACGTGAATCTCGATCCCGCCGTCCAGAACGACATCCTGGCCCGCACCGAACACCGCCTGGGAAATGGGTGATCCGCCCATTCCATGCCCCTGTTGATCGCCGAATTGTACCAACGTCTGCTTGCAGCCTACGGTCCCCAGGGGTGGTGGCCGCTGCTGGGCCACGCCGGCACCAATCCCACCAAGACCGGCAGCCTCACCGGCTACCATCCCGGCGAGTACGATTTCCCGCGCACCCCCGCCCAGCGCTTCGAAATCTGCCTCGGCGCGATCCTCACCCAGAACACCGCCTGGCCCAACGTGGAACAGGCCCTGCGCAATCTCGCCCGGCACGACGCCATCTCGCCCGAGGGCATCGACCGATTGGACGACACCGCCCTCGCCCAGGCCATCCGCCCCTCGGGCTACTTCAACGCCAAAACCCGCAAACTCCGCGAGTTCACCGTCCATTTCCGCGCCTGGAACGGCAGCGTCCCCAGCCGCGCCGAACTGCTCGCCGTCTGGGGCGTCGGCCCCGAAACCGCCGACAGCATCCGCCTCTACGCCTACGGCCAGCCCGAACTGGTGGTCGACGCCTACACCCGGCGCATCTTCGGCCATCTCGGCATCGCCGAACCCGACGCCTCCTACGACCATCTCAAGACTATCTGCGTGGCCGCCCTCCCGGAAGACCTGATCGTCTACCAGGAATTCCACGCCCTCCTCGTCGAGCACGCCAAGCGCCACTACCGTCGGCAACCCTGGCGGGATGCCTTGTTCGAGTAGGCGTAGAGAATTGCCCCGCCGACGGTGTACATTCCTGGAAACACCGGAAGCCCCTTTGGAGCGAGCCGCCATGCGCCAACCCAGTCCCGACGAACTCCGCGCCGTCCTGCGCCTGTGGAATGTGACCCTGGGCAAGGAACGGAAAGACCTCGATCTGACCGGCAGCCCCGAACGCACCGAATGGCGCACGGCCATCGAGTCCGCCGAGGGCAGGGTCTATGTGCTGGAGCAGATTGCGGCGGCCAAGCGGGACCACCGGCGGCGGATATCCGCCACCCTCCAGACGCTGCGCGACCGGGCCGTGCCCTGCGTCGAGCCCTATCTCGCCACCGCCTACGGCAGTGCGATTGGCGAACACGAGGGGACCTACTGGCAGCTCATGCCCTTCATCGAGGGCGTCGCCCTGCCCCGCCCCGGCTACATCTGGGACGAATGGCGCGGCGAGGCTCTGGCCGACTGGCTCGTCGCCCTGCGCGGTGCCAGCTCCCCCCTCCCCGCCGTGCCGCCCGAGGTGTTCTCGGTCGTCGCCTACTACGAGGGCCTGCTGGACAGCTACGCGAAACGGCTGCCCAAGCTGTACCGGGAACTCCTCCCTTTCCGGGACCATCTACGCGACAGCGGCTTCGTCGCCGCCCATGCCGAACTGCCCGCCGCCTTCTGCCACGGCGACTACCACCCCATGAACGTGATCTGGGGCGAAGACGCCCTGCACAGCGTGCTCGACTGGGAGTTCATGGGCTACAAGCCGGAAATGTACGACGTGGCCAACATGATCGGCTGCGCGGGCATGGAATATCCCGAGGCCCTGCTCCGCGGCCTGGTCCCCGCCATGCTCCGCCGCCTGCGCGACAGCGGCATCTTCGCCGCCGCCAGTTGGCAATGGTTCCTGGACTACCTCCTCGCCCTCCGCTTCGCCTGGATGCGCGAGTGGGTCACCCGCCAGGAACAGGACATGATCAACCTCGAACTCGACTTCATGTTCCTCCTCCTCGACAACCGCGACATCATCCGGATCAAGTGGGAATTGCCATAGACCATCCCGGGGCGATTGATTTGCCCGGCGGAAACGCGATAGTTGACAGGTAGCACCCGACCTGTCAACCCAGGAGTCGCCGACCGCCCATGGACCTCACCGACCTCTTCCTCCAGATGGATGCCCTCCAGGCGTCGGACCTGTTCCTCACGGTCGGCAAACGCCCGGCCATGCGGGTGTTGGGCAGCGTCGAGGAACTGCCCGCCGAGCCGGTGGCCCTGGCGGACATCGAGGCGTTCTTCGCGGCCCATCTCCCCAGAGGCATCAAGGAACGCCTCGAACAGGAGCGGGACGTGGACATCGGCATCTCCCTCGGGGAGACCGACCGTTTCCGCATCAATCTCTCCTACCAGCGGGGACAACCCGGCATGGCCGTGCGCCGGGTGCCCTCGGGGGAACTGAACTTCGCCGACCTGCTCATCCCCGACGCCGTGGCCAAACTCGCGGACGCCCCGCGCGGCCTGGTGCTGATCACCGGGGCCACGGGCAGCGGCAAATCCACCACCATGGCGGCCATGCTGCACCACATCAACAGCACCTACCGCAAGCACATCGTCACCATCGAGGACCCCATCGAGTTCTTCCACCGCGACCAGCTCAGCGTCGTCTCCCAGCGCGAAGTGGGCAACGACACCCTCGATTTCGCCCGCGCCCTCAAGGCCGTGGTGCGGCAGAATCCCGACGCCATCTTCATCGGCGAAATGCGCGACCTGGAAACCATCCGCACCGCCATCTCAGCCGCGCTCACCGGCCATCTGGTGCTCACCACCATGCACACCGTGGACGTGGCCCAGACCCTCGAACGGATCGTCAACTACTTCCCCGAGGGGGTCCGCGCCCAAATCTGCCAGGACTTCGCGCTGGCCCTGGTGGGCATCGTCTCCCAGCGCCTGCTGCCCCGCGCCGACGGCGAGGGCCGCGTGGCCGCCTTCGAGGTGCTGGTCGGCACCCCCCTCGTCAAGCGCCTCGTCGCCAAACGCCAGTGGGAGGAAGTGGCCGAAGCCATCAAGCAGGACAACAGCGAGGGCATGACCACCTTCACCGCCTCCCTCCTGCAACGGGTCCAGGACGGGCTGCTGGATGTCGAGACCGCCGTGGGCGGCGCCACCAACCCCGAGGAATTCCTCCTCGCCGTCCAGGGCATGCAGACCGGCGTGGGCACCTTCCGCAGCGGCGACGACCACGAACAGGGCCTGAGCATGCGCAAGCTCCTCCGCGACGCCGTCCGCCACGGGGCCAGCGACCTCATCCTCACCGTCGGCAACCCGCCGATGATCCGCCTCGACGGCCTGCTCCGCGCCTTCGACATGCCGCCGCTCGGCCCCGGCGACACCCGCAAGCTGGTCTTCAGCATGCTCACCCCCCGCCAGCGCGCCTCCTTCGAGCAGGAGCACGAAGTCGATTTCGCCCTCAGCGTGCGCGACCACTTCGACCTCGACCTGCCCGGCGGCGACTGCCGGTTCCGCGTCAACGGCTTCTACCAGAAGGGGTTCATCGGCGGTGCCTTCCGCATGATTCCGCAGACCATCCCCTCGGCCAAGGCCCTGCGCATCCCCCCGGCCATCCTCCGGCTGGCCAAGCGCCACCAGGGCCTGATTCTGGTGACCGGCCCCACCGGCCACGGCAAATCCACCACCCTCGCCTCCCTGATCGACGCCATCAACGACGAACGCCCCTGCCACATCATCACCATCGAGGACCCCATCGAGTTCGTCCACACCAGCCGCCGCGCCGTCATCGAGCAGCGCGAGGTGAACGCCGACACCAAGAGCTTCCACAACGCCCTGAAATACGTGCTCCGCCAGGACCCGGACGTCATCCTCATCGGCGAGATGCGCGACCCCGAGACCATCTCCGCCGCCCTCACCGCCGCCGAGACCGGGCACCTCGTCTTCGCCACCCTGCACACCAACGACGCCACCCAGACCGTGGACCGCATCATCGACGTCTTCCCCGCCGACCGCCAGGACCAGGTGCGCACCCAGCTCGCCGCCTGCCTCGAAGCCATCATCGCCCAGCGTCTCCTGCCCCGCCGCGACGGCAAGGGCCGGGTCGCCGCCTTCGAGGTTCTCCTCGGCACCATGCCCGTGCGCGCCATGATCCGCGACAAGCGCACCCACCAGCTCAAGGGAACCATCGAAACCGCCGCCCGCGAGGGCATGGTCACCCTCGACCGCGCCCTCAAGAACCTGCTCGACGAGGGCCTCATCACCCGCGAGACCTTCCTCACGGTGGCCGGCAGCTCGGCCATCGCGCACGCGATCGCCGAGGAGTAAGAAAACCCCATGATCCGCTTCATCCTGCTCGCCGTCTCCGCCTCGCTCGCCCTCCCCGCCGCCCCCCAATGGCGCAACCTCGGCCCCGGCGGCGGCGGCTGGATTCAGTCCNNGACGTGGGCGGCTTCTACCGCTCGGTCGACGCCGGGGATTCCTACACCATCCACAACCGGGGACTCGAGGACTATTTCGTCGAATGCATTCTCCAGCACCCCACCGACGCCAGCCTGCTCTACCTCGGCTGCCAGAGCGGCGTCTACCGCTCCACCGACCGCGGGCAGTCGTGGACCTGGCTGCGCGAAGGTTTCCCGCCCATCGAGCGCTCCCGCTGGTCCGCCCCCGTCGGTGCCCTGGCCATCGATCCGAACCAGCCCGCCACCCTCTACGCCGGCATCGGTTCGCCCCGGGGCCAGAAATGGGGCACGGGAACCATCTACCGCTCCACCGACGGCGGCGACTCCTGGCAGCGCATCAACCGGCCCGGTTCCCTCCCTGCGGACGCCCTTGTCAGCAGTCTCGCCGTCGATCCCCGCAACTCCGACCGCCTCCTCGCCGCCACCCAGCGGGGCGTGTTCCGCAGCGGCGACGGCGGCCAGACCTGGCAGGAATCCAGCGCGGGTCTGCCCCATCGCGCCGTCCGCCGCCTCGCCCTCTGCCCCGCCCGGCCGGACGTGGTCTACCTCACCCTGTCCTCCGTCCGCGGGGCCGATCCCTGGCAGGGCGGCGTCTACCGCAGCGACGACGGCGGCCGGACCTGGACCGCCCGCAGCCACGGGCTCAAGCAGACCGTCGGCCCCAAGGACGGCTCCATCAACCTCACCAGTTGGTACGACCAACTCGCCGTCCATCCCCAGGACCCCGACATCGCCTACGTGGGCGGCCAGGGCTGGGTGAACGCCGAGCTGTATCAGACCCTCGACGGCGGGGCCAACTGGCTGAACGTCGTCCGCCGGGGCGAGAACGGCAATTTCGATCCCGGCTGGATCACCATGTGGGGGCCGTCGGTGATGTGCCTCACCATGTCCCCGCTCGATCCGAACACCCTCTACTTCGGCACCTCGGGCATGGTCTACCGCACCCGCGACGCGGGCGGCTCCTGGGAGCAGGTCTACAGCCGCCAACTGGCCGACGGGCGCTTCCACGGCACCGGCCTCGAAGTCACCTGCCTCCATAACATCATGCCCGATCCGCAGGTGCCCGACCGGGTCTACTTCGGCTTTTACGACATCGGCCTGTTGCGCAGCGACGACGCGGGCCAGACCTTCCGGCGCGGGGTCAAGGGCATCGGTCCCGCCCACACCATGGACAATTCCTGCTTCGCCCTCGCCTTCGGCCCCGACCGCCTCTGGGGCGCCTTCGGCCAATGGGGGGCCAATCAGGGCGTGGTCGCCAGCTCGACGGACGGCGGCTTGAGCTGGACCATGCTCCCGCCGGAAAGCGGCCTCCCCAGCGCCCGCTGCCGGCAACTGATCCGCCAAGACGACACCCTCTTCGCCGCGCTGGACGAACATGGCGTCTACGTGAGCCGCGACGGCGGCGCCTCCTGGCAGACCGCCAACCGGGGCCTCCCCACCCAGGAAATCCGCAGCCTGCAGGAAATCCCCGGAACGAAGGATGCCTTTCTCTGCGTCCTCGGCAGCAAGGGCAGGGAGCTGGGCGGCGTCTACCGCAGCGAGGACAGTTGCCGCACCTGGCGCAAAATCAGCGGCGACTTCCCCGTCGGCGACGCGAAAAACTTCCAGATCGCCCCCGCCGACTCCCGTCTGGTCTACCTGGCCATGCGCGACCGCCAGGTGGGCGACGTGCCCGTGCCCGGCGGCGTCTACCGCAGCGAGGACGGCGGCGCCACCTGGCAGCAGGTGCTCCGCAATCCCTTCGTCCAGGGCCTCGCCGTCCATCCCGGCGAACCCCGCACCATTCTGGCCGGCCTCACCGACCATCCCTACCATGACCAGTCCACCGGCGGCGGCGTTCTCGGCAGCCGCGACGGCGGCCAGACCTGGTATTCGCTCAACGACGACAGCCTCAGCCTCCGCCAGGTGAATGTCCTCCGCTTCGACCCCCACCGGCCCGAACGCGTCTTCGCCGGCACCGGCGGCAACGCCGCCTTCGTCACCATCCTCGACGCGGCGGTCTGGGCCGCCCTGCCCAAAGTCAACT
>LVAZ01000322.1 GCA_001603055.1 Victivallales bacterium Lenti_02 | reverse complement strand
GAGGGTGCGGCGGGCGGCTTCCTCGCCGCGTTTGGCGAGGGCGTCGCGGACGGCCAGTTCGAGCCGTCCGCACTGGTCGTGCAGGCCGGCCTCGAAGGCCGCGAGGGCCTCGGCGGGGAGGCGGCGCGAGTCGGCCAGGCGGTGGAGGGTGCCGTCGAGCAGGGGTTTCGGGGTGGCGGTGACGCCGAGATAGAGGGGCACGTAGACCGCCCGTCCGGCGTGGTGGACGGCGAAGTCCGCCCGCGAGAAGAGATCGGGGCGGAGGGCGGGGACGCTGGCGGTCATGGCCGAGATGTTGCTCTCGGCCAGGATCGGGGCCTGCCGGGAGAGCTGGTTGAGCAGGGCGGGGCGGAGGTGCCCGGATTCGGCGCGGAAGGCGGCGAGCACCAGGTCGCCACAGGCGTCGGGCCGCATCACCAGAAAGCCCTCGTCGGCGCGGTGTACTTCGAGCCTGCCGTGGTAGTGGCGGACCTGGGCCATGCCGCCCCCGGCGTCGGTGAACAGCCAGTTGGTGGCGGTCGTGGCGCCGGCGTAGACCCGCCGCCCGTCGAGTTCTCCGAGCAGTTCGAGGGCCGCGTCCACGCTGGCGCAGCGTTCGAGGATGAGGCGCTGGATGTCGGGGTTCATCATGCCCCGGAAGCAGGGGTTGGGGTCGGGGGAGCCCACATCGGCGCAGGCGCAGAGCCCGGCGGCGTTCACCGCCATCATGCAGCCGAGGTCCATGGTGTCGGCGGTGGCCGCGAAGCGGTGGAAGCCTTCGACTTCCTTGACATAGGCGCACTGGGGGCGTTTGGCGTTGTCGCGGTTTTTGTGGAAGAGGGTGACGCCGCCGGCGGTGTGGCGGGGGGCGGCGCAGTAGGAGAAGCACTCGGGCAGGTTGATCTTGCGGTACTTCGCCCCCTGGTAGGCCAGATAGTCCTCGGGGGCGATCCCGGCGGCTTCGGCGAGGCCGGCCGCCTCGGCGAGCCAGTGGGGGGCGTGTTCGGCCACCAGCGAGCGGTAGCGCTCGGTCGCGGCCAGCAGGGCATCCCGGCGCCAGGGGCCGCCGAAGAAGGCCGCCACGGCGGCGGCGATGTCGGCCCCGTTGGCGGCACCAAAGGCGCGGCCGACGGCGCGGGCCGTCCCGTGCAGGGACACAAGTTCGGCAATGGCTGGGGGCATGGCGGGCACCTGGTTTTTCCGAACATAGGCGGGGTCCGGGGCAAATCAACGGTTGCGCCGCGCGGAAAACGCCCTAGTTTACGGCGACGAATCCGATTCCGGTCCCGGCCATAAGCGGTTAGCAAGGAGAATCCACCATGTTCCGCATCGGCAAGGAAGAAATCAAGGCGATCGAGAACGTTCTGCTCAGCGGCAAGGTGTTCCGCTACGGTATCGGCGGCGAATGCGCGCGCTTCGAGGAACGCTATGCGGAATACCTCGGCGTCAAGCACTGCCTGATGACCTCGAGCGGCACCACCGCGCTCACCGCCGCCCTGGTCGGCCAGAACATCGGCCCCGGCGCCGAGGTGCTGGTTCCCGCCTGCACCTACATCGCCACCGCCATCGCCGTCCTCGCGGCGGGTGCCATCCCGGTGATCGTGGACGTCGACGAGTCCATCACCATCTCCCCCGCCGCCATCGAGAAGGCCATCGGCCCGAGGACCAAGGCCGTCATCCCCGTCCACATGTGGGGCATGCCCTGCGACATGGACGCGATCATGGCCATCGCCCAAAAACATAATCTGATCGTGATCGAGGACGCCTGCCAGTGCGTGGGCGGCGGCTACAAGGGCCGCAAGGCCGGGTCCATCGGCCATGCTTCCGGCTTCAGCTTCAACTACTACAAGAACATGACCGCCGGCGAGGGCGGTGCGGTGGTGACCAACGACGATGCCGCCGTCGGCCGCATGGGCTGCATGGTGGACTGCTGCAAGTTCTACTGGACCGACCGGCAGACCGACGAGAGCCTCTTCGTCAGCAACGGCGCGCGCGCCTCCGAGATCGAGGGGGCCATCCTCAATGTCCAGCTCGACCGCATCGACGGCATGCTCGACATCATGCGCGGCTACAAGAAGCGCATCCTCGCCGCGCTGGCCGACACGGGCCTCCAGCCGGTCAAGGCCAACAGCCTGGATCACGAGGCGGGCACCCACGTCATGTTCGTCCTGCCCAGCGAGGCGCAGGCCACCAAGTTCCAGCAGCTCGCGGGCAGCGGCATCGCGGGCAAGACCGGCCGCCACGTCTACACCGAGTGGGACCCCATCTTCGCACACCGCGGCGCTCCCTACGACGCTCTGAACCCCTATCTCATGGAGGCGAACCTGGGCTGCCGCATGGACTACCGCAAGGACATGTGCGCCGCCTCCCTCGGCATCCTCAACCGCACCGCCATGTTCGGCCTCCATCCCGACCGCACGGAGAGCGAGATCGACCAGCTCGTCGAGCGCATCCGCAAGGCCGCCGCCCAGGTGCTGTAGCGCGACGCCCCCCCCGATTCATAGTTTCGCGGAGGTGCCGTGTGGACGGTGCCGGCCGCCGACCGGAAGTCAGCAGGAGTCCCCCCATGGCCAAGATCGTCTTCATCGGCGCGGGCAGCTTCGGCTTCACCCGCAAGCTCGTCACCGACGCCCTCACTTTCCCCCTCCTCCAGGACGCCACCATCGCCCTGATGGACATCGACCCCGAGCGGCTCGAGTACATCACCAAGGCGGTGAACCGAATCGTCGCCGAGGGCAAGTATCCGGCCAAGGTGGTCGCGACCACCGACCGGCGCGAGGCCCTGGCCGGGGCCGACGCCGTGGTCTGCACCATCCTCTGCGGCGACGTCGATGTCTGGCAGCACGACATCCTGATCCCGAAGAAATTCGGGGTGGACACCAACGTCGGCGACACCCGCGGCCCCTCGGGCATCTTCCGCGCCCTGCGCACCATCCCCACCATGATCGACATCTGCCGGGACATGGAGGAGCTGTGCCCGAAGGCCCTGCTGCTCAACTACACCAACCCCATGGCCATGCTCTGCCGCGCCATGCAGCGCGAGACCAAAATCCAGGTCAGCGGCCTCTGCCACAGCGTCCAGGGCACGGCGGGCATGCTCGCCCGCTGGATCGGCGCCCCCATGAGCGAGATCGACTACGTCTGCGCCGGCATCAACCACCAGGCCCACTACCTCAAGTTCCTGTGGAAGGGCGAGGACGCCTACCCCCTCATCCGCAAGGCCATGAAGCGCAAGGAAGTCTACAACGAGGAGCAGGTCCGCAACGAGCTGTTCCTGGCCTTCGGCTACTACATCACCGAATCGAGCGGCCACAACTCCGAGTACAACTGGTGGTTCCGCAAGCGGCCCGACCTCATCGAGAAGTACTGCACCCACGGCACCGGCTGGAACCCCGGCGAATACGCCTACATCCTCAACAACTACAAGAGCCGCGCCAAGACCTGGAAGAAGCAGATCAACGACTGGCTCGACAACCCCGCCCCCCTCAACCTCAAGCGCGGCCACGAATACGCCGCCTACATCATCAACGCCTTCATGGGCGGCGAACCCTACGAGTTCAACGGCAACGTGCCCAACACCGGGCTCATCGACAACCTGCCCGCGAACGTCTGCGTCGAGGTGCCCGTGGTCGCCAACCGCCGCGGCCTGAACGCCATCCACGTCGGCCCCCTGCCGGCCCAGCTCGCCGCCATGAACAACCTCAGCATCGCCATCGAGGAAATGGCCGTCGAGGCCGCCATCACCGGCGATCCCGAGCTGGTCTTCCAGGCCATCTGCTACGACCCCCTCACCGCCGCCGTCTGCTCCCTCGACGAAATCCGCCAGATGGTCAAGGCCATGCTGAAGAAGAACCAGCCCCATCTGCCCCAGTTCCCCTCCATCAAGTTCTAGCCACCCCAACCGCCCCGGGCCCCCGCCCGGGGCGGATTGCGGCCCATCCCGGAATGGACGGGATGGACAGTATGGACGGAATGGACACGGTATCCGGCAACCAGTACGTGGGTTGCCGCCGATAGGTCCATGCCGTCCATCTCCCCTTCCGGTTGAAGTTGCGGCTGGACGGTTCACATTCCTGCACGCTTGTACAGCCATGGGAAAGGCACCCGCATGGACCTCATATCGGC
>LVAZ01000662.1 GCA_001603055.1 Victivallales bacterium Lenti_02 | reverse complement strand
CCGCCTCGACGACCGCCTTCGTGATGGCGACCATCTTGTCCGGCTCGCGCATCATCCCCGAGCCGGCGCCCCGCCCCGCGATCTTGCTGACCGGGCAGCCGAAATTGATGTCCACCAGCTCGCAGCCGTGGCCGCCGGCGATCTCGTCGGCCCGGTCGGCCATCCGCGCGGCCTCGACCATCGCCTCCGGGAGATGTCCGTAGATCTGGATGCCGATCGGGGCCTCCTCGTCGGAGGTGTGCATCTTCGCGATCGCCTTCGCGGCGTCGCGGATCAGCCCGTCGGAGGGGACGAATTCGGTATAGACCATATCCGCGCCGCACTCCTTGCAGACGGCGCGGAAGGACGCGTCGGTCACGTCCTCCATCGGAGCCAGCAGCACAGGCTTCGCTCCCAGGTCCAGGTCCCCTATCTTCATCCCCAAAAAGAAAGCTGCCCTGTCGGACAGCTTCCGAATTAAACGGTCATAATCTCTTTTTCCTTGGCCGCAATCACCTGATCGACGGCCTTGACGTTCTTGTCGGTGATTTTCTGTACCTCCTCTTCGGCTTCCTTCTCGGTGTCTTCCGAGAGGCCCTCGTTCTTCTGGGCCTTCTTCAGCGTCTCGATGGCTTCGCGGCGGGCATTGCGGACGCCGACCTTCGCGCTCTCACCGGCGGCGCCGGCCTTCTTGATGAGGTCCTTGCGGCGCTCCTCGGTCAGGGCCGGGACGGTGCAGCGGATGATCTCACCGTTGTTCGACGGGGTCAAGCCCACGTTCGCATCCAGGATCGCCTTCTCGATCGCCGGGATCATATTCTTCTCCCAGGGCTGGATCGTCAGGGTCTTCGCGTCCGGGCTCGCCACGGAGGCGACCTGCGGGATCGGGGTCATCGAGCCATAGTAGTTCACCATCACATTGTTGAAAATAGAAGGATTGGCCTTACCGACACGGTAGGTCTTCAGGTCCTCCTCGAGGAAAGCGACGGCGTCCTGCATCTTCTTGTCCGCTGCCGCAACGATTTCCTTTGCTCTTTCTGTCAACATAGTCTATTCTGTTTTAGTTATTTACTTATGGACTACCGTACCGACGGCCTCGCCTTTCAGGATCCGGGTCAGGTTCCCCTCCCGGGTCATATCGAAGACGATGACGGGCATATCGCCGTCCTCGCACAGGGCGAAGGCTGTCTGGTCCATTACGCGGAGCCGCTCTGCAATCGCCTTGCCAAACGTGAGTTCATCGTACTTGACAGCCGTCGGATCCTTCTCCGGATCCGCGGTATAGACGCCGTCCACGCGCGTTCCCTTCAGGAGCGCGTCGGCGCCGATCTCCAGCGCGCGGAGCGCCGCACCCGAATCCGTCGTGAAGAAAGGATTCCCCGTACCGCCCGCGATCAGGGCGACGCCGCCCTCCTCGAGGACCTTGACGGCCGCCTCGCGGACATAGTAGCGGGCGATGGGCTCCATCGGCGTCGCCGTGAAGACCTCGGCCCGGATGCCCTGCGAGCGGATCGCCATCGCCAGGCCCAGGGAGTTGATCACGGTCGCGAGCATTCCCATCTTGTCGCCGTTCACGCGGTCGAAACCCTTCCCGACGCCCTGCAGGCCGCGGAAGATGTTGCCGCCGCCGTTCACGATGGCGACCTGCATCCCGGCACGCACCGCACCGGCAATCTCAGCCGCCGCCGCGTTCAGGCTCGATTCGTCGATTCCTTTTC
>LVAZ01000321.1 GCA_001603055.1 Victivallales bacterium Lenti_02 | reverse complement strand
ACCGGGCCGTTGAGCAGCCGCTGGTCCGGGATAAGGGCCAGCTCGGGGGGATCGTCCACCGGGGCCACCTCGAGGCGGAAGGTGCCGGTGGCGGACTGGCCAGAACCGTCCGTCACCCGGTAGACCAGCGTGTCCGCGCCCGCGAAATTCCCGTTCGGCGTGTAGACGATGGTGATGCCACCCCAGCCGTAGCGGACCTCCACGCTGCCGTTGAGCGGCCATTCGAGAATGGTCAGGAGCAAATCCCGGTCCCAGGCGTCCCCGTCGCCGCCCATGATGAGGAATTCCAAGGGCTGCTGATTCCCGCCGTCCAGATCCTCGATGAGATGAAGGGTCTCGTCCGACGCCGTCGGCGGCTGGTTGGTCGCGAAGGGAACCGCCGCCCGGTAGATGTCGAATGTGTCTTCTCTGCCCCCGGCAATGTCCGCCTTGGAAACCAGGGTGGCGAAGCGCCCGTCGGCCGAGAGGACCGCGCGCCTCGCGTCGGCGCAGAGCACCCGGTCCTCGGCAGTCACCAGATTCCGCCAATGCGCATTGCCGTCGGTATCGACGTAGTAGACGAAGGAGCCCGAAGCGGCCAGTTCCCCGAATTTCGCGTTCGCGATGCTCGCCACAATCTGGTTGGTTGCCAGATCGAACACCCCGAGGGTGGTGCCGTCCTGGTACAGCAGATAGCGGCCGCCAACGCTCAGCCGGAGTTCGGTGGCCACCTGTTCGACCATCCTCTCCGTGTTCGTCGTGAACACCCCGTCCACCCCTCGGAAGACCAGGATAAAGCCGCCATCGACGCAGGCCAGCATCCGCCCGTCCCCGCTCAGCGCGGGAAACCGACCCGCCCGAAACTCGACCGGATCGCCGCTGCCGGGACGCCAGACGAAGACCTTCCCGTCCTGCTCGAAAACCACCGTGGCCCCGTCGTCGGAAATGCCCGGGGATGAGGCATCCTCGAAGGACGCGACCGCTTCGTCCAGAATCCCATTCTCGTCGAAGGTGAACCAATGCACGGCCCCGCTCGTGCAGTAGACGCCCGCCCGCGCGGAACGCGCCAGAACCGCCCGGGGCCAAGCTAGATCCGTATACGAGCCATCCAGGACCCGAAAGGTCAGACCAGATTCCGGCTGGTGCAGCACCATCCGGTAGGCGGTGGTGCCATACTCGTATTTCACACCGTACAGCAGCCAGCGGCCATCGCCGGAGACGCCGATCCGGTCCTCGGCAAACGGCTCCCACGGCGCGTCCAGAGCTGGGTTCACCGCCCCGGTGAGGCATTCGATCCCCGGCCCCACCTGCACCTCGATGGCGACCGGCTCGGTGGTGAGCGAAGCATACTCCCCGTCGCGGTCGCGGGCCTGGAAGAGGAAGGTCAACCGCCCGGAAAACCCGGTGGCAGGCACGAAATGGAGTGCCAGAATCCCGCTCCAGGCCGCGACCGGAATGCCGTCGTCATCCACGATGGCGCCCTGTTCCGCCGTCGGGCCGGACAGAATGCCGATTTCCACCGGGTCACCCTCCATGTCCTCGACCGCCAAGGGCAGATCAATGGTCTGGCCGATGTCGCCGTACACAGCGGGGGCGGCCACCAGCAGGGGCGCGGTGTTGGTTGCCGCATCCGCCCCCCGGTCGAACCGGAAGACCTGATAGAATTCGTTCGCCCCCAGACTGGCGGCCTCCGACGAAAAGGCAAGATAGCGGCCGACTCCGTCGATGGCGGGGCAGATGCTGTCGCCGTCCGCGTTGTCCGTCAGGCAATGAATCCCCCGCGACCAGGTGTCGTAGAGGTAGATTTGCGCGTGGGGCAGCGCCTCCCGGCCCATACCCGCCACCAGGGGCGCGGTCGAGCGGAAGACCACAAAGCGGCCATTGTCGCTCAGCGCCGGGGAGGAGGCCACGCCGGGCGCGAAATCGCCGATCGGCAGAATCGTCCCCGCCACCCGGTCCGCCACCAGAATCGTCCCGGCGGCGACAAAGCAGACGGTCGAGCCGTCCGCCGAGATGGCCGGCTCGCTGCCCGGCCCCAAATCGATCAGATCGCCCGCCGTCCGCCAGAGGATATGCCCGTCGGCGCGGCGAAAGACGAAACTGGCGCCGTCGCCGGCCACGTCCGGGAACATCGCCCCCTCGCCGGAACCGGGGATCGCCAGGGACGGGCCGGGGCTTCCCCCGGCATCGAACGAAACGACATAGGCGCCGAGGAAGCCGAAGACATCCTTGCCGGTGAAGACCAGATGGGTGGCGTCACCCGCCGCCGCGCGTAGGTGACGCATCTCGACCACCAGCTCGGGCGGAACTATCGGAATACCGGGTCCGTCGTCGAACTCGGTCTTGTAGCCCAGGCTCTGGGCACCCTGTCCCCCGCGCGCGAAGACATGGAATTCGCCAGCAGACACCATCTCCCAGACGGTGTTGTTGCCGTCCATCAGCGGAGCGACGTCCTTTCCGGGAACGGCGAAAAAGGGGTTGGGATCACCGAGCTGGTTCCCCGCCTGGGAAACAAAGAGCACCGTGCCGTCCGCCAAAACGGCCGGGCGGGACCAGTGGACATGGGGCACCAGACTGTCCAGGTCGTCCATCCACCCCGGCATGCCCACATAGCCCGAATCCGCCGTTCCGGGCTGACCGCCGAAAACCGACACCAACTCCTGCGCCGCAGTCCGGAATCCCAGGACGAGGCAGGCAAGAAACAGACCGAGAATTTGATGCGGGCGATTCACGATTCGGCTCCGAAAAGGAAGGAGCGTCCCATCCAGTAGACGGCACGCTCCCCCGAAAATATCCAGAATGACAGGACGATGCTAGAAACGGAACAGGGCCTTGATGGCGCCACTGAACCCGGAAAGGTCCACTTCGCCGAGATCGGTGTCCAGCTTCTCGAACAGATAGTCGTAGCGGACGCCGATGCCGATGCCGAAGCGCTCGTTGAAGTCGTACACCAAAGAGAGGTCGCCATAGAAGCCGGGCAGGAACTTGACCCCGGAATCGTCAATCCGCGCCGCGCCGCCGAAGACGGAGGCATCGTCGCTGTCCCAACGGACGTCGACGCGCGCGTTGGCGCTGAAGTCCACCACGGTGAGGGTGGGACCGACCTCGAGGCGCAGCGAGCCGAAGGGAAGGTACACGTCGGTGCCGATGCCGACGCCCAAGGTGTAGGCATCCAGATCGAGGCCAATGGCATAGACTCCGTAGACGCCGCCCTGGTCGCTGCCGACGCCGCTGCCCACAAGCACCGTATTCGCCCCGAACACGTCCCAGGTTCCCGGAACTGCCGCGAAATGCTCGCTGATGCCGGGGACCGCGCTGCCGGAGGCCGAGACATCGCTGCTGAACCACAGGGCGCTCAGGCCCAGGAACCAGGTTCTCTCCCAGTGCTCCCCGAGGGGAGTGCGGGCGGCGAGCAGCACCCCGAGAGAGGTGTCCAGCCCTTCCGACACCCCGCCGAAGTCCATGCGGTGCAGGGTGGCCACGGCATCCGGCCGCCCCTGGCGGTCCGGATCGGCCAGCAGGGCCAGTTCGGGCTGCCCGTCATAGCCCAGAATGCCGGTGACGTAGGGGCTGTTCGGGAAGGCGGGGTTGACGAAGAGGTCGCTCTTGACATCGAAGTCGCCGACGGTGCGCGCCACCAGCCCGAGGGAAAGCTCCCAGGGACTGGCCGAAACCGTCGCCGCGAAGGCCATGCCCAGAGCCGCCACAATCCGGGAAATCTTCATTGCTTCTATCCTTTCCGTATCGCTCTATGTCGTGCTGGCTGTGTCGGATTCCGGTTACCGCGTCGGCGGTGCCGCCGGGACCACGCCCCAGAAGAGGCGCTGCTCGGTCCACACGTCGTCCCGCCGTTGCACGCGCATGCGGACGATGATGGAGTCGCCTGCCTGGATCGCCGTGGGCAGAGTGAGATTCCCCGCCACATCGGCGCCGGTCATCTGCGCGGCGGCCAGATTGGCCCAGACGCCATCCCGGCGGATCGAGACCTGGTACTCGATGATGTCGTCCGCCCAAATATTGCTGCCGACAAAGCTGAAGACCATGCTGCCCGAGACGAAGGTAGGCCCGGTCACGGCGGAGAAGTTGAGTTCATCGAAGGGCGCACCCGAACCGAACACGGTGGGCTGCGACCAGGGACCGACATAGGTGGTGCCAGCCACCACGTTGCGCGGGAGAACGGTGAGCGCGTACTGGGTGTTGGGCGCGAGAACCAGCCCGGGAACCGCGAAGTCCGTCACGGGGTAGTCCCCGGCGGCGCGGGTGGAGCCGTTGTCCGGCAAACCGACCCACTGGTCGAAAACCACGGTGCTGCCGCTCGTCAGGTAGACCCGCAGGGCCATTTCGCCAGCCTCGCCCACCTTGACGTTGCAGGTCAATTCAAGAGCCCCCGCCGCACGGGCCGGCCCCCAGTTCGCCAGCGCCGCCACCACCCCGTTCTCCACGTAGGGGGTGCGGTTCTCGGCCAGACCGATGGCGTCGGCTGCGTCGCCCACGCCGCGGACCTGAATCCAGGCGACGCCGCTCCAGTCGCGGTTGCCGGCGGCGTTGACCGCCGCGACCCGCCACTGATAGGTGCCCGCGCCGAGGAAGACCGAGACGCGGGGCAGACGCCCCACCGGCACGCGGTTGTACTCGCGGATCGGCACGCCGGCGGCATTCGAGAGCAGCAGGTAGTACTGCTGGGTATCGGGAATCATGTTCCAGGACAGCGTCAGCTCCACACCCAACTGGTCCTCGGCGAGGGTGCCGACATACTCGGGGTCGCCAACGTTGAATTCGTTGACGCCGTCCTCGTCCTCGTCCTTCCAGCCGGGGGTCATGCCCCAATCGTCCGCCTCGGGCGGCGTCTGGCCGGGCTGGTTGCCGTCGATCTCGGCCTGGTCGATGTCGAGCACCCACACTTCCTGGTCGGCCACCCGCGCCGCCGCGTCGCCGAACTGGGACTCGGGGTTGAGCGGGGTCACGGTCAGGGTGTAGACGCCGGGGGTGGTAATGTTGTTGAAGACCAGTTTCTGGTCCTGCCGACTGGTGGGGAAGGTCCCGTCCGGGTCCGAGTCGAAGCGCACCAGCTCCTCGACGTTGGTGCCGGGACCGATCCAGGTGTAGCGGTAGCCGCCCACGCTTTCCATGCTGAAGACGGCCCGGTAGTCGCCGGAGAAGTAATAGCTGTCGTTCACCTTGTTATAGACGAGGATTCGCTCCAGCACTCCGCCCTGTTCGGAAGTGATGCTGGGGGCGTCGTATTCCTCGACCGTGACGGTGGGAAGCCCAGGCTGACGGTCGCCGCCAGCGGCGAGTTCCTGCTCGACCCAGACACCCGTGGCCGCGTCGAACTTGCGGACGCGGGTCACCTCGTAGGTGCGGTCGCTGCGCATGCCCTTGACTTCGTAGCCGGCGGGCCAGACGGCGGCGAGATATTCGGCAGGATACGGATAGTCCTTGTCGCCAACCACCTTCACCACCACGGTGACCACCTTCACGCCCTCGTAGGCGAAGGTGATTTCGTAGAAGACGTCGTCCGGAGTCCGGCTGTGCCCTTCGTCAATGAGGCTGAACACCGGCACCTGCGGGAACCAGGCCGGGCTGCCCAGCAGCACCTGCTTGCTGGCCGTGGCGGAGAGGAACTGCGGCAGACCGTAGTCAGGGAGGTTGTATTCCTGGCCGCCGCCGCTGTCGGTGACGGTGACAGTGACGGTGACCTTGTCGTTGTCGAGGAAGTTGTCGCCCAAGCCATTGGCGGCAAGGTCCACCGTGGTCAGCTCGTTCAAGGTGCCCGTGTCGATCGTCGTGACCGGGGCGCGCAGGGGCTCAATCGTGCGCCGCTCGACGGTCCACACATAGTGGTAGGTGAAGACCGTGTCGTCCACATCATTTTCAAGCACTGTGGCCACGATCCTCGCGATGTCGTCAGGCTTGCTGAAGGAAACGGGATTCCCGCCGACCAGAGCGTCGAAGGCCTGCAGGCTCAGCGAGGTGATCTCGGGCTTGTCGTTGACGGCGACCACGACGACCTGGACGGTGATGGTGGCGGTGCCACCAAGGCCATCATCCACCCTCACCTTGAAGGATTCGCCGCCGTTGCGGACCGGCGGCAGGTCGCCGGTATTGTAGTAGTTGAGATCGGGCTCGTAGCTGACGTTGCCGTTCTGGTCGACGGAGGCCGTGCCATGACCGGGCGCGGTGGAAACGTACCAGGCCAGCACATCCTCGTCGGGGTCCGTCGCCGCCAGGGTGAAGTCGAAGCCGGGGCCGGGAAGCAGAGCAGTGCGGTCGGCGAGCGTCACGGGCTGGAACCTGTCCTCGAAGCCGTAGATGGTGATGGTCGCGCCGGCCGTGAAGACCGGGGCCGCGTTGGCGACGAAAACCATGGGTGAAGCGGCGGTGGCGGACTTGCCCGGCAGGGGGATGCCGCTGTCGGTGGCGGTCACCAGGACACGGACCCACTTGAGGTTCTGAGCCAGGGCGGGGGTGAAGGTGCCGGCGGTGGCGCCGGGGATGTTGCTCCAGACAAGGCCCATATCCCGGGCCTCAACCAGTTCGCCCACCTGCCACTGGTAGGCGAAGGTGATGCCATCCTCGCGGCCGAGCCCTTCCACCCAGTGGAGGTCCTTGTCGTCGTTCCATTCGCCAGGATCGGCGGTGAGCGTCCGGCCCACATGGGGCGTGCCCGAGATGCTGGGAGCCACCGTGTTGACCGGCGGGTCGTTGACGGGGTTGACCGTGATCGTGAAGGTCTTAACGATGGTGTTGTTGGGCAGGCGGGAGGGAGCGGAGGTGCCATCGTCCACGGTGACGGTGACGGTGGCGATGCCGTTGGCGTCCGGGGCCAGGGTGTAGGTCAGCCGGAAGGTCTGCATGTCGCCGTTCGCCCGGTCCTGTTCCTCCACCTCCGCCAGCGTGATGCTGGCGATGATGTCGGTCCGGTCGGTCTCGGCGCTGATCGTCGCCCCAATCCCGCGGGTGTCCGGATTGGAAGCGGTGATCTTGGGATCGTTGTTCTCGCCGCCGTTGCTCACCCCGGTGAGCAGGACGGCGAGTTCGTCGTTGTTCTCGTTGTCCTCCATGACCGCCACGTTGGCGATGTCGTCGAGGGTGGGCTGGAGATTCACGTTGTAGACGGTGAACTCCCAGCGCTTCACGGCCTCGACGCCCATGCCGTCGGTAACGGTGGCGCGGACGTAAAGGAGCTTGGAGCCCTCCACGAAGCTGACCGTGTCGTTGTCGGTGGTGAGCTGCGCGGAGGTGGCGCTGACGGCCTCTGCCCGCACCGGAGTCTCCTCCTGGTTGAAGTCCGTCCAGTCGATATTGTTCCAACTGTACTCGAAGTCGATGGAGGCGATGCCGTCGTCGCCGGAGGGGTCATCCTTGTCGGTGGCGGTGAGGAAGACCTGGACCGTGTCGCCCTCGTTGATGTCGATCAGTTCGACGATATCGGCACCGACGTTCTCCGGATCCATGGCGGGGTCAGCGGCCTCAATGACCGGGGCCTGGTTGTCGATCAGGCGGAGATAGATGGTGGCCACCCCGTCCGCCGTGCCATCGAGAAGATTGACCGGATCGGCGCTATCCTGCACCTTGACGGTGAATTCGAGATCGACATAGGTCTCGCCGCCCACCGAGTCGTCGGGATCGAAGATGACGATGCCAACTTCGCGTTCCGCCGGGAAGGCAACGGTCTCGTTGCCGTTGCCGCCCGTCACGGTGCCAAGGTCGGAGAAGACCAACTGGTCGTCGTACTGGATGTCCAGATCGGCGAAGAACAGGCGCAGGTCGATCTGGGTGGTCCGCCCGGAGACGACCAGCAGGCGCTTGTCCGTAGCGTTGACCGCATTGCGGGTGGGCGCGTTGGCCTCGATGGCGAGGACGCCATCCATGAAGGTGATGTCATAGTTCGAGGCGGGGAGCTCCGCCAGATTGGCGGGGCTGATCTCGACCATGGTCTTGTAGGCGCCGCCGTGGGGGCTCCCGGCGACGGCGTCGGTGGAGAATTCGAGCACGGAGTCGAATTCATCGGGAGTGTCGCCGCCGACCAGACCGCTGCGGACGGGGGCGGGGCCGAAACTGGCGCTGTAGTTGATCGCGGAATTGGGCTGGAAGAAGTTGCGGCTGGCGTCGTTCGCCTTGATGGTCAGAGGGGCCTTATTGATGGTCAGGTTGGCCGGGAAGTAGGTCAGGGCGTAGTTGCCGTTGGTTGCGTTGGTGACGGTGCCCTGCTGGATTTGGTAGGTGCCCACATTCTCGCCCTCCACGCGGGTTAGGGCGCCGGCAAGGGTTTCCCCATTGGGGAGAACTGCAGGATCCGTCGTGTAGGAGAAGGCAGCAGGGTCAGCGGCCCCATAGATCTTGTCCTGTCCGGCGTCGGCGGTCACCGTCACGGGGAAGCGATTGATCGTCAGGGTGCCGGGGGCGAAGGAAACGGTGTAGTTGGAGCCGGCGGCGGCGGAAACCGTGATGGGATAGCCACCGACCGGGCTGTTCTGGACAGCGGTGGTTTCAATAGTCACGCCGGTGTCCAGATCGTCCTCGTCCTCTTCCAGCACGAAACCGTCGAAGGAGTAGGTCAGAACCGGATTCGCGTTGCCGTAGGTCTTGGACTTGTTCTCGGCGGTGACAGTGAGCGCGGCGGGCGTCACGGCCAGGGTCGCGTTGACGAAGGTGATGTCGTACAGCGTGTCGGCGGCGTCGGAAACGGTGATGGGATAGCCGGCGCCGGCGACCGGGCTGCCCACAGTGGCCGTGGTGGCGATCGTCACGCCGGTGTCGAGGATGCCCTCGTTGTCGCCGTAAAGGAAGCCGTCGAAGGTGTAGGTCAGGGTCGGATTCGCCGCGCCGTAAGTCTTGGACTTGTTCTCGGCGGTGACGGTGAGCGGAGCCTTGCCCACCTGGACTGCGGCGGACCGGGCCATGGCGGTGGCGTTGGCGCGAGCATCTTCAAGCACGCCGACTCCCTGATCGGTGGCTCTCACCACGACCGAGAGGTATTTGCCGACCAGACCGGGATCGGCCAGTTCGAAGGTTTGGGCGGTCTGTCCATCAATCAGGGTGTAAGCGGAATCTTCGGCAGCGTCCGACACATACCAGAAGTAGGCGAAGTCGGTGATATCGGGGGCCTCGCCCTCGGGATAGTCGAGATCGTCGTTCCAGGCACCGGGGTTGGCGGCGACGGTCTGGCCGTACTGGACCGTGCCGGTGATCGAGGGCAGCACGGTGTTCACGGGCGGATCGTTGACGGGGGTGACGTAGAGATAGGCGTCGCCGATCAGGCCCCAGTCGCGGGTGTCGCTCCGCTCCTTGGGGGCAAGGTTGAAGTTGAAGGTCCCGCCGCCAAGGATTTTCACCTGCTCGGTCCCGAAGTCGTAGGTCTGGCCGTGGGGTTCGCCACGGTTGGCGGTGTTGTTCCAGTTGTGGTCGAGATAGGCCTGGACCAGATAGAACTCGTCGCCAACCAGCGTGTCGGCTAGCACCGCCGAGTAGCTCCATCTGCCGTTGCCCTGGTAGTCGAGGTCGCCGCCCTCGATCTCCCCGTAGTATTGCCACATGCCGCTGCTGCCATCCACCTTGTGGACGCTGGCCCGGATGTTGTCCACATAGGCGCGCCCGGGCACAAACGTCGTGTCCGTGATGGTGCCGGAGACGGTGAAGACATCGTTGCTGACGGTCTCGCGCTTGAAGCCGGCGCCAGCCCAGATGGAGGTGACGGACACGCCTTCAATGACTTCCTCTTCGTAGAGGATGCCGCCCGCGTAGCAGGCCACTTCATGTTGGCCGGGGCCAAGGCCCGTGAAGGAGGTGGAGGTGGCCGCCCAGACGCCGCCGACGCGCTGGGTCATGAATTCCTCGTCGTCTTCGTCGTCGTAGATGTCCGGGCTCTCGATGTCGACGACCAGAACGTTCGCGTTCGCGCCGCCGGTGTTGTTGAGCCAGTTCACATTGATGGTGGTGCCGTCGACGCCGATGTTGAAGTCGGGGGCGGTCGGCTGGGTGGCGGGGACGCCGGTGATGGGCACGTCGAGGGTGGCGGTGGTGCCGTCCCAGAAGTTCAGGCGAATCTGGAGGCCGGCGGCGGGCGGGAAGGCCGCAAGCATCTGGGCCCAAGTCGCGAACTTGAGTTCCACTTCCCATTCGGCATAGCCGGGAACGGGATTTTCCTCCCCGTCCTGCTCCTGCTGGTACTGGTACCAGCCATCGACGCCGATCAGGCCCGCGACCGCTTCCATCCCGCTCGGGTTGCCGTACTGGTCGATGGTGCCGACGGTGGCCCCGCTGTTGCCGATGACGGAGACGCTGCGCACGGCGGCGGAGGTGTTGAACTCGATTTCGAGGAGGGCCTGGGGAGCCGACGTGCTCTCGTAGACGAAGTAGAGTTCCAGATCGGACATGTGGTGGCTGACCACCCTGTCGCTGCGGGAAGCAGGCCCCTCGTCGTCGAGGAAGACGCGAATGACGCGCTCGGCGTCGGAAGGCGCGTCGGAGTCGTTGCGGAAGCACAGGTCGACGACCAGTTGTTGGATGACGGCCGGCGTGATGTCAGCCCGGAATTCTTCGGCGAGGAAGGTGACCTTGAGGCCTTCTTCCGTATACTCGACGGTGCCGATGCGCTCGTCCGAGTAGAAGACCTCGTTTTGATCGTTGACGGTGATGAGCGCGAGGCGGGTGGGATCGGCTGCAGGCCGGTACGTCAGTTCGTCGCCCGCCTGCCGGTTGTCGATGAAGGCATAGAAGACCGACGTGTTGTAGTTGGGCTGGGGAAACTCGTTGAGGTCCTCCTCGAAGTCGGGATCGACGACGTCCACGTCGGTGAAGACGGTGGCCAGGCCGCTGTTCTCGCGGTACTCCTGCCACCAGCCGTTGCCGACGGAGGTGGTGCGCAGCTCGGGAATGTCGTTGACGGCGTTGACGGTGACGGTCACCGTGCCGGTGTCCGTATAGGTTCCGTCGGTGGCGGTGTAGGTGAAGGTGTCGGTGCCGTTGAAGTTGCGGTTGGGCCGGTAGACCACGTTGCCGTCGTCGTCGATGTCCGCCTCGCCGTTGGCGGGGTCGGAGACCTCCGTCACGGTGGCCGCCACGGGCTCGCCGGCCTGGTTGGTGAACTTGCCGGTCAGATCGACCACCGTCGCCGGCGCGTCCTCGTCCACCGCCAGCGTGGCGTTGTCGGCGTTGAAGAGCTTGACCACATTGACCGCGCCGGGGATGCTGGCCGCGGCACTATTGACCGAATCGAGAAATACTGCGGTCCAGGGTAGCGGCACGACACCAACAGGAGCGGCGGGTTTGATAGTGAAAGTCACGGCCCCGATTTTTGTATCAGGGGCTAGGTTGGCATTCACGTTGGTGTTGCTGAGCTGAAGAGTCACTCCACTGGCACCAACTGCCGCGAAATTGACCAAGGTTGGGAATTTTGCCGCGATTCCCGGTTCGAGCGCGGCAGACGCGAACTCAAGGCGAGTGTTGTCATAGGAGAACCCCGCCTGGACGAGCTGCATCACGTTGGTTGTTCCCCGGTACCAGATGCCGACCTGGACTTGGGCTCCGGCCACTCCAGAAGGGGACTCCAACTCCAGGTGCCCGGCGGCACGCAATGGAATGGAAGCCAACGCGAAAGCAAGGAGACACTTGGCAAGGCGGGATGTGCTCATGATGGACTCCAGTAGTTTTCTCTGGTAAATACGAAAGGATTTGTCGGCAGACAGCGGTCCCCGCTAGTTTGCTAGGGTTCCAGCGCCTCGATGTTGTTCTTAACCTGCTCGGCAGTGACACCAACCGGCAACAAGCCAGGGTTGGGCACAATATCGGTGAGGGAACCGGCCCCGAAGTAGGTCTCGTTGAAGTTGTAGACCACGATCTTGCGATAGATGAACAGGGCATCGTTGCCGTCCACGTCGCCATCGTCGTCCACATCCAGGTCCGCTCCCAACGCAGTGATCGTGTCGAGCACGTCCTGGGCGGTGACACCAAGCGGGAGCAGGGCTGGATTGGGCACAACGTCGGACAGAGAACCGGCTCCAAAGTAGGTCTCGTTGAAGTCGTAGATCACGATCTTGCGGTAAAGAAAGAGAGCGTCGTTCCCGTCCACGTCCCCATCTCCGTCCACATCGAGGGTGGCGGTGCGGGGGTTGGAGGTCACGGCGGGGGGCGGGTCGGTGTTGACGGGGTCGCCGCCGCCGGTGCCCACGATGCTCTGGACGGTAACCACGAGAGGAGCAGGCTCGTCGCCGGTGTATTGGAGTTCCATGTCGAAGCCGAAAAAATTGCCGCTGGGGGTGGAGCGCCCGGCGGGGGCGGTGAAGGTGACGGTGTTGGTGGTGGTGCCGTCGGGATTGATGACTACGTCGATGTTGGCGGACCACCCAGCGGGGAGACCGGTGATTTCTTCGATGCTCCACCCGGCGGGGAGGTCGAAGGTCCAGACGATCTGAGTCAGGGTTACGTCAGGCGTGTAGGTATAGGAACAGGCCACCTTCACGGTCTTGGTCTCGGGATCGTAGGTGGGCGCCACGGTCATGGTGGCCTGGCTCGGGGCGGTCAGATAGTCCACGTTGAGCACGGTGGGGGTGCTGCCGCCGATCACGGTGACGAAACGGTTCGGGGGGCGGTAGAAGCCGGTAACGCTATTGCACTCGACCTCGTAGGTGCCGGGATGGATGAGACCGGTGGTGACGCCGGATTCCTGCCAGGCGGTGTAGTCGGTGACGCCGACTTCGCGATACTTCCAGCG
>LVAZ01000320.1 GCA_001603055.1 Victivallales bacterium Lenti_02 | reverse complement strand
GGCGCCAGCGGCGGGCCAGCCAGCCGCAGGCAAACCACCCGGCCCCGGCCAGCGCCAGCATGAGCGCCGCCCCCCGCAGAGGCCGGGGAAAGGCCCACAGCCGCTCCAGCGCCAGAAAGGGCAGAAACACCGCCCCCAGAACGAACAGCAGCCCGAGCATGGACTGGAACGCCGCCACCCGAACATCCCGGCGCTCCGCCGCCAGCAAATTCGCGGCCAGCTCGCGGGGCAGGCGCTGATACTCGCGTTTCATGGAGCCGTGCTCTCCCAGCCAGGCAGACACCAATCGAGGAAACCCATTATGCACATGCGCGCACGCATACCCATATCCTACCCGCTCCCCGCGCAATTCCCATCTTCCCGACGCCACAACCGCGAAAAAGGTTTGCAGGCGGCACGAACAAGAGTATCTTATCACCCGTTGCGCCTCCGTAGCTCAGCCGGCTAGAGCAGCTGACTCTTAATCAGCGGGTCGTAGGTTCAAGTCCTACCGGAGGCACCAACCCCCTTTCCGCCTTCGTAGCTCAGTTGGTTAGAGCAGCTGACTCTTAATCAGCGGGTCGTAGGTTCAAGTCCTACCGAAGGCACCAGAAAACTTCACCAGCCTCCCGCCCACCAGCGGGGGGCTGGTTTGTTTTGTGGCCAGGGCTACGGTATGCCTCCCCCCCATTCCGCCGACCAAGGAGCCGAATCCCATGAGCCGCGACCTCTTCTTCACCTGCCAGCCCGGCATCGTCCACGGCGAACTCTGGAGCCCCTATTCCCAGCAGCGGGCGGCGGACCTCGGCCTGAACGTCCGCATGAATCCGAAGACCGGCCGCCTCGCCAGCGAGGAATGGGCCGACCTGCTGGCGGACGAGGAAGCGGTAATCACCACCTGGGGCGCACCCCGCTTCGACGCGGCGGTTCTGGCGCGGAATTCGCGCCTGCGCTTCGTCGGCCACGCCGCGGGCAGCGTGGCCAATCTGGTTTCGGACGAACTCTACGAGCGGGGCGTGCGCGTGGTCACCGCCAACGCCATCATGGCCCGCTCCGTGGCCGAGTGGTGCCTCACCGCCACCATGCTCGCCGCCCGCGGCTTCCTCGACTACGCCAAATTCGGCGGCAGCGAGCCCCCCAAGCGCGAATCGAGCGACGCCATCGCCGGCCTGGCCGACCTGACCATCGGCATCTGGGGTTTCGGCGACGTGGTGCGGGTGCTGCTGGACATGCTCGCCCCCCTCGAAGCCGGGCGGATTCTCGTCTGCGACGACTACCTCTCCCCCGAGGAGGCGGAGCGCCGGGGCGTCCGCAAGGTGGACCTTGCCACCCTGGCCCGCGAAAGCGACATCCTGCACACCCTCACCGGCCTCACCCACGAGACCAAGGGCGCTCTGGACCAGACCCACCTGGGTCTCCTCCGCGACGGCGCCACCGTCGTCAACGCCGGGCGCGCCCCCCTGATCGAGCGCGAGGCTTTCCTGGCCGAACTCCAGTCGGGACGGCTCCGCGCCATCCTCGATGTCCACTACCAGGAACCGCCCCCGGCCGGCGACGACTTCGTGGTCCTCCCCAACGTCATCATGACCGCCCACTGCGCCGGGCGCGGCAGCCGGGGCCGCTACGTGGCCTGCATCCTCGAGGAATACGACCGCTTCCGGCGCGGCGAACCCCTCCGCCACGAAATCAGCCGCGAACGCGCCCGCCACATGACCAACGCCGATCTGGTCAAGAGCTGACCCCCACCCGCGCCAGGGCGGCCTCGTTCACCCGCCGCCGTCCGTAGGCCAGCGCCAGCAGGCCCGCCAGATTGCTGCCCAGCACCACCCCGCCGAAAACGCCCGCCAGGCCGAACAGCCATTCGCCGAGCAGGGCGAAAGGCACGTTGAAGCCGACCAGGAAAAGGGCGTTCAGCACCAGCGAGGCCAGGGGCCGGGAGATGGCGTTGAGGAAAATGCTGATGTAGCGGAGCACTTCGCGCAGGCCGTAGCCGAAGGGCATGATGCGCAGGTACAGCACCAGATGCCGCTCCATGCCCTCGTCGTGATGGGCGAACAGCGGGGCGATGAAGGGGGCCGCCAGGAAGAACACCACGGCAATCACCGCGCCCCAGCCCAGGGCGAGCCGCTCGCTCCAGCGGCGGCAGCCCTCGACCCGGTCGTAGCGGCCCGCGCCGTAGTTCTGCCCCACCAGCGGCACCAGGGAGATGCCGAGCGCCATCGGACAGAGATAGGCGAACATCTCGACCCGGCCGCCCGCGCCGTAGGCCGCCACCGCCGCGTCTCCGTGCCGGGCCACCAGCGCGGTGAGCACGAAGGCCGAAACCGGCATCAGCATGTTCGAGACAAAGGCCGGGCCGGCAATGTGCAGGATATGGTTCCAGGAACGCATCAGCTTCTCCAGGCTCCGCTGGGGCCAGGCGGCCAGGCCATACCGGCGGTGCAGGATACAGATGCACATGAAAAAGGTGGAACCCTGGGTCAGCGTGGTGGCGATCGAGGCCCCCCGGATGCCGAGGGCGGGAATCCAGCCGTAGCCGAAAATCAGCAGGGGGTCCAGGATGCAGTTCAGCACCGCCCCCGTCACCATGATCAGACTCTGGCGCTTGGCGTCGCCCGCCGCGCGCAAGACACCGGTGGCCGGCATCGAGAGAAACACCACGCCCGCGAAGGGCAGATACCAGACCAGATACTGGCGGATCAGGGGCAGCACGTCCTCCGAGGCGTTCATCGCCCGGAAAATCGGTGCCGAAAAAGCCAGCGCCAGCAGGCCAAGCGCCTCCACCAGCACCAGGCCCAGCAGCATGCAGTCCGCGCTGATCTGCTTCGCCTTCTCGTGGCTGCCTTCGCCCAGCGCCTGCGAAACCACCACCGACGAGCCCATTCCCAACGCCATCGCCACGCTGCCCAGCACCATCGCGACCGGAAAGGTGAAGCTCATCGCCGCCATCGGCACCTTGCCCAGTTTGGACACAAACCAGGTGTCCGCCAGATTGAAGGCGGTCATCGAAAAGGTGCCGGCCAGCATCGGCACCGCCATCCCGATCATCTGGCGGCCAATGTGACCCTGCGTGAGGTCGATATGCTTTTTCATCGTTGCCTGCTATCCTGACGGAATCCGGGGAAACCATCCCAAGCTAATCTGTCAATGAAACGTTTCAAATGATTGTTTCATAAAAATTCTCTGTCCCCTCGCGACTGGCAAAACTCCCGCCAGCGGACACATTCCCCTCGTCGCCATGCTGACGAGGACTCCCAGCCAAGGAGAAAGCTCATGGACCTGTTCACCGCCATCGCCAACCGCCACAGCTACCGCGGCCCCTTCCAGAACCGGCCGGTCCCGCGCGCGGACCTCGAAACGATCGTGCGGGCCGGCTTCCAGGCCCCCAGCGGCTGCAACGCCCAGACCACGACCTTCGTGATCGTGGACGACCCCGGCGTCCTGCGGCAAATCTACGACATTCTGGGCCGCGCCGTCATCCCGCCCGCCCTGATCGTCTGCGTCGCCCACCCCGTCACCCCTTTCCGGGACATGCACTTCGAGCTGGAGGACTGCTCGGCCGCCGTCGAGAACATGCTGCTGGCGGTCACCGCCCTCGGCTACGCCACGGTGTGGACCGACGGCGAGCTGCGGATCGACGGCCGGGGGGAGAAGGTCGGCGAGCTGCTGGGGGTTCCCGCCGAGCGCCGGGTCCAGGTGATCCTTCCCGTCGGCGTCCCCGCCGACACGGCGAAACCGCCCAAGAAGCTGCCCTTCGAACAACGCGCCTGGTTCAACCGGTACGGTGGCTGAAGACCCTTGCCTAGTCCCCTGTGCAACCTCGCCCGCCGCCGGTTTCTGCGGCTCTCCCTGGCCACCGGGGCCGGGGTGGCGGCCTGCGCCTATCCCTTCGTGGCCGAACACCGCCTCGTGCGAATCACCCGCTACCGCATCCCCGTGCCCCGGCTGCCGGAAGCCTTCCGGGGCTTCACCATCGCCCAGTTGACCGACCTGCACCACGGGCCGCTCGTCCCCGCGAGCTTCCTCCGCCGGGTCGTCGAACAGACTCTGGCCCTGGGGGTGGATATGGTCGCCCTCACCGGCGACTACATCACCGGCACCGAGGCGACCGACTCGGTGGACAGCGTCTGGGATGTGCTCGAACCCCTGCGCGCCCCGACGGGCGTCCATGCCGTCCTCGGCAACCACGACTACGGACAGATGTACCGTTCCCGCGAGCGGCTCGCCGCCTCCGGCTGGAGCCTGCACGGCAGAGTCCAGCCCATCC
>LVAZ01000319.1 GCA_001603055.1 Victivallales bacterium Lenti_02 | reverse complement strand
CCCGCCGACCCCGCCCCCGTGGCGGTAACGCCCAAGCCCGCCGAACCCGCCCCCGTGGCGGAAGCGCCCGCGCCCGTCGAATCATCGGTGCCCAAAAAAACCGTGGCCATTGTCGCCCCGATCCTGGTCGAAGCCCCGCCCGTCCAGCCGACGGCGGAACCCGTCGTGGCGGCATCCAGACCCTCCGCGGACATCGTGCTTCTGCCGCCGGTCATGATGGCTCCCGATGCCCCGGCCCTGGCCCGTCCGGCCATTCCCCCGGCCCGCTACGACAGCCCGGTTTTCATCGCCGAGGCGAAACTGCCGCCCCCCGCCGTCCAAACGGTCCAGCCCGCAGCCCCCGCCGTCCCGGAACTGCAAACCGTGGTCCCGGTCGCGCCGCCCCCCGCCGCCCAGCCCGCGCCGGACACCCGGCCCCGCTTCGAGGGGCTGGTCTTCTCCCTCAAGGAAGAGGCCGTACCCGAAGCGTCCCACATCCTCTACCGGCGCGAGGGCACAGTCTGCACCCCCGTCTGCTACCTGCGCAGCGACCGCATCCAGCTCGCCCAGTGGGAAATGCGCGAGGTCGTCCTGTACGGCGAAAAAACCGAGATTCCCGGCTGGTCCCGCCCCGTCCTCGACGTGCGCGGCATCCAACTGAAAACCCTCGACTAGCCGTCGCCCCTCAGCCCAGGGGAATGTGGATATTGAAGGAGTCGTCCGCCTCCTTCGTCGGCTTGACCGCCACGAACAGCGTCCGGGGCCTGCCGTTCTCGAACAGGAGCTGGGGCCGTTCGACCCGACTGTACTCGGCCACCGACCCGTCCGCCCAGACAATCCGGCGCGACGCCACCACCGGCTCCGCCGCCGTCTGCCAGTCGCGCCCGTTGGCGGACTCGAAGAGCACCAGCGCCCGCTCCTCCGGCGAGTAGTTCCGCCCCTGGTCCTTGAGAATCGCGTAGAACCGCCCGTCCTGCGCCCAGACAAAGGGGTCCTCGCCCGGAAACCAGGCATCGGCCGAGGCGAAAATCGGGTCGGGATGCTTCACGAAGGGCCCGGTCGGCGAATCGGCGAAGGCCACCCCGTGCAGAACCGGGCCGCCCATCGGCAATTCCCGCTTGTGCCCGACCGCCTTGTACATCAGCAGATACCGTCCGTCCGGCATCAGCGTGCAGCTCGGATTGGAAGTCATCAGCGAATCCCAGGCCCCCGGCGTGACATCGAGCAGGGGCGTGTCCCGCCGTTGCCAGGGACCGTCGGGCGAATCGGCCACCGCCACCCCGATCCGCTGATGGTTGCGATGGTCCCAGTAGCTGCCGTCGCCGAAATTGCCCATGTAGTAGAGGTAGTACCTCCCCCCCCAGCGGGAAATGGTCGGATTGTGGGCCACGTCGGCATCCCACGCCCCCCGCTCATGCCGTCCCAGCGCCACATCGCGGAACTCGTAGGGCCCCTCCGGCGCGAAGGCCACCGCATGGGCGATTTCGGAATGGGTCACCCAGCCGTTGTGCCCGGTGGCGCGCGGCCAGCGCGAGACGAACATGTGGTACAGGCCGTCGTCGCCCTTCACCGCGGAACCGCCCCAGGTCAGCCAGTCCGCCAGCTTGAAATGCGCGTGCATCGGCACGGGAAGCAGCTTCTCGACACCGGGCAGTGACATACCGTTTCTCCTTGCTTCACTCCTCGGCAAGCAAACCCGCCCGCCGCCGGACCGATTCCACATCGACCGAGTCGATGAATTTGGACAGATTCGCGAACACCGCATGGAACCCGTAGCCGCCCTGCCGCATCTCGCGCAGGGCCTCCTCCTTGCTCCACCCCTGGACCATGATGCGGTACAGGGCGCACATCGCCCCCGTGCGGTCCGCCCCGTGCTGGCAATGCACCAGCACCGGCTGCCGTTTCGGATTGCAGACAATCTGCAGAAACCGCACCACCTCCGCCTCGGTGGGACGCCAGGCCTTCATCCGGATATGCTCGTAGGCCAGCCCCGTCTCGCCGATGCCAGACCGGTCCGAATGCAGCGAGCGCAGGTTGAGAATCGTCTCGAAACCCTGCTCGCGCAGGTTCCGGATGCCCTCGCCAGTCGGCTGGGCGCTCCGGTAGACCCCCTCGTCCACCTTGAATAAGTTCGGCACCCCCGGAACGTTCCATGGCTGCGCCCAGTGGGCGGGGCGTTCGCCGCCACCCGGCTCCCCGGCCGCGAAGGTCCACAGACCGCCAGCCAACAACACGTAGATGGTGATTCGACGGAGACGTCGGCGCATACTCGTTCCTCGCTGGAAAACAAGGCGAATATGGCGCAACGTCGGGGACGTGTCAACGCACCGCAATGGCAGGACCGTCCCCGAGCCAGTACATTCCGCCCGAAACCAAGGATTCCCATGCCGAACCCGAAACCCGAACGCCTGCCCGAGTGGCTCAAAGTCAGCCTCGACGGAGCCAAGCCCCGCAACGAAGTCCGCCGCCTGCTCCGCAGCCTCAAGCTGCACACGGTCTGCGAGGGCGCACGCTGCCCGAATCTCTGCGAATGCTGGCAGCGCAAGGCCGCCACCTTCCTCGTGCTCGGCGACACCTGCACCCGCAACTGCCGGTTCTGCGCGGTGAACCACGGCCGCCCCCAGCCCGTCGATCCCGAGGAACCCGCCCGCGTGGCCGAGGCCGTCCGCCGGCTGGGCCTGCGTTTCGTCGTCGTCACCTGCGTCACCCGCGACGATCTCCCCGACGGCGGCGCCGCCCATCTCGCCGCCACCATCCGCGCCATCCGGGAGGTGGACCCCACCGTCGGCATCGAGATTCTCCCCTCCGATTTCAACGGCGACCTGGCGGCGGCGGACACCGTGCTCGCCGCCCGCCCCGACGTCTTCAACCACAATCTCGAAACCGTGGCCCGACTCACCCCCCAAGTCCGCAGCCTCGCCACCTACGAGCGCAGCCTCGCCGTCCTGGCCCACGCCAGTCGGCAGGGCGAACCCCTCGGCGTCCAGACCAAATCCGGCCTCATGCTCGGCATGGGCGAAACCGCCGACGAACTGCGCCAGGCCCTCGCCGACCTCCGCCGGGCGGGCGTCCGCATCCTCACCCTCGGCCAATACCTTCCCCCCTCCCCCGAACACTGGCCCCTCGACCGCTATCTCGAACCGGCGGAGTTTGCGGAATGGGAACGCATCGCCCGGGAGGAATACGGCTTTGCCGCCGTGGTCAGCGGCCCCCTCGTCCGCAGTTCCTATCTGGCCGAGCTGGCCGCCCGCGAATAGCCGCTACCGGCGGTCCTCGACGAGCCGGACTTCCCACGGCGCGAGCGTCAGTTCCGTCTCGGCACCGCCCCAGGTCAGCCTGCCGGTCCGCGTTTCATCGGTGATATTCACCAGAATGGCGGCGGCACTCCCGTCGGGGGCACGGAAGGCGTTGTGCAGAATGGCCGGGAACTCGTGGGTGACGTGAACCGGCTGCCAGCGCGCCACCTTGCGCACCTTTACCCAGAACCGGAGCTGGTAGGTCTTGCCGACCGACAGCAACGCGCCGTCCACCGGCAGAATCTGCTTGACGTGGATCGCGTCCTCGTCGGACAGATTGACCAACCGGATGGCATAGGCGCCGGCCTGGGCATCCTGCTCCTCGCGGTGATAGGTCCCGGTGAAAACCCGGCCCTGGTACTGGTCGATATGGGTCCATCCCGGCGGCAGTCCGCCAGGGTCGGGCCAATCCTCGAACCCGCCGTTGCGCAGCAGATTCTCGCCGTTGCCGCCGACCTCGGTCAGCTCGAAGTCGTCGAACAGGAGTTCGCCCTTCTGCCGGAGACTCAGGGGAATATGGAACTCCGCCGCGCCGGGGGTCACCGCCAGTTCCAGAACCTTCTCCTCCCAGACCCCTTCGCCGGATGGAATCGTCAGCGGGCAACTGGCATGGCGGACCGTCGTCGCCTGATTCTTTTCGAGGGTGTAGAACTGGAAGTTCAGCGATGCGGCGCGGCTGGTGGAAACCGTCTGGCGGATCGTGTCCGTCCGCAGCGGCGGCGGATGCAGCGTGGTGCCCTGTATGAGATACTTGCCCGCCCCGGCGGCGGCGAGCCGGGACCATTGGGAGGCCAGCCGGTATACCTCATTCCCACTCCGGACCAGTTCGGCGACGGCACCGTCCCCGCGCACCTCCTCCAGCCGAATCCCGTCGCACCAGACCGTGCCCTTCCCCGTCAGCCGCGAAATCAGGCGCACCGCGCCCGTTCCCTCGGGCAGGCGGAACTCGATTTCCCCCTCGGCCCAGTCCCCCTCCTTCGCCGCCTCGACCGCCCAGGTGTCCAGCCGTTTCCAGACCTGCCAGTTGGGATCGGTCAACGCCTCCACCGTCAAGCCCCCCTCCCCTTCCATGCCCGCCGATTTCAGCCAATACCGCAGGCGGTAGGTTCCGCCAATCCGCAAGCCGCTTCCCGGCACGGGAATAACCTGATAAACGTGGACGGTTTCCCCCGCCTGCTCGCCTGCGATCCGCAGGGCGGCCTCACCCGCGCGGGCGGTTTCGGTGTCCCGCGCCACCGTGGCCGGGCCCTGCGCCTGGCTGCGCCAAATCCGCCAGCCCGCCGGGATATCCGACCAGGTCTCGAAACTGCCGTTCGCAACCACCGGCTCGCCCGGAAACTCGATCTGCCCCGGCTTGAACGAGGGAATCTCCCCGTGCACGATGGCATGCGCCAGAATCAGCGGGAAAGGTTCGCTGTGCGAGGGGATGTGGAACACCGGCACGAACTCGTGGTAGAGATAGGGGAAAACCGCCGCGTGCTTCTTCGGATACACATCCCACGGCCGGACATTCACCACCGACCGCGAATGCCGGTAGTCGAACAGGCCGAACTCCTGGGCGAACAGCTCCTGGGGGGATTCCATGCTGAACACCATGCCGGGCCACTCCCGGTCGGCCCGTTCGCGCAGGGCGCTCATCTGGTCATGGAAGGCATCCACATCCCAGCGGCCGTGGCCCGGCGGATGGCCGTGGTCGCGGCTGAAACACACGCCCTTGCCGTCGGCGGGCCAGCGCCCCCCGACCACCTGGTCCAGTTGCACCACATCCACGCCCCGCGCCGCCATCTGCGCCACGCTGTCGCTGAAAAACTGCCGGGTCCAGGCGTCGCCGCGACAGAGCGCGGCCGTTTCGCCGCCCTGGAGCCACGAATGGCTTTTCGTAAGAACCGAACCGTCCCGGTCCCGCATGGCGTGGGGCTGGCCCACCGCCGCGAAATCGGCCCGGTCGTCCCACGCGAACCCGCCATCCGGCTGCCGGTTGAAGGTCAGCGACCATTGGTAGGTGGACGGGAACAGGCAGACGTGCCCGTCCATGGCCGCGATTCCGCGCGAAGCCGCCAGGAACGCCTCGTCCGAGGGATAGAACGGGGTGTATTTCGGCGCGACCCACGATCCGGCGTGCTCGAAGCCGAAGAAGGTGACGAAGGGAGGCAGGGAGGCGAAACTCTCCGCCCAACGGCGTTCGACCCAGGCCAATGCCGCCTCCGGCAAACCGTCCGAGCGCAGGTCCCACTGCACCCGCACCGTGCCCTTCTTCACCCAGTCCGGAAGGTCCCGGCGCTCGGCCACGGTCCGCGCGCACCACGGCTGGGTGAGCGCCCAGCGCTTGTGGATGTCGGCGGCGTCGCGCCAATTGGCGGGAGTCGCCGCGTCCCGGCCCCGGAAGGCGGCGAAGACCACGTCGTAGGCCAGTTCATAGGGATTCGTCAGTTCATGGTAGGCCAGATGGGACCAGGTGTATTCCATCCCTTCCGCCCCCCGCGCGACGACGAGCTGCTTGGGATAGCCGACCCCGTCCTGGGTCGCCGTGTAGAAACCGCCCTGCGGGTCGTAGTAGCAGGCGAACTGCGCCGCCAGCGCGCCGGGCTGGGTGTAGACCCGGCGGTAGCCCGGCCGCCAGTCGCCGGGCGCCTGATAGCGTCCGTCCTCGGTGGCCCCGGCCAACGCATAGTCGTCGGCGCGATCCTCCCCGAGACGGTCCGCCAGCGCGACCAGAGGAAACTGGCTTTCCTCGAGCACCAGCGGCTCCGCCCCGCCGACCGCGATCCGCCAGCGCACCAAGGGGTCGCCCGGCTTTACCGAGACGGAGCAATGCACCTCGATGCGCCGCCCGCCGAGGCTGGCATAGCGCAGATGGGCGGTTTCGCCCGCGGCGGTGCGCTCGACCGTGTAGTCCACCCGTTCCGCATCCCGGCTGGTCAATTCCTCGGTGGCCCCTGATTCCTCCCCCGCCCGCGTGAAGACCAGACGGAAGAGCACCGGGTCCGCCTGGGGCGCGGCGTATTCCCGCCCCGTGGCCTGGTCCAGCAGCGAAAGGACCGCGCCCTTCTGGGCCTTGCCCAGCACCACGGTCATGCTTTCGCTGCGCAGAACCAGCCGGTCGGGGCCGTCCTCCACCCCGACCTGGCCCCAGAGAGAGGCGGCAAAGAGCAGGCAGACAATCGAGAACCACCCACCGTGCCGGGTTTTCATGGTCAGCAGAGTCCGAAGAAGGCTTTGGCCACGGTGTCGGCCGTGTACTCGTAGGTGCGCCCGTCGATGATTTTCAGATTGGGGGAGCTGCCGGCGTCGGGAATTCCCTTGCGCTCCATCATCTCGCGGCGAATGGTCACGGGACGCTCGACCACCAGGGGCGCAATCTGGCCGTGCAGGGCCTTTTTCACGGCTTCCGCCGTATGTTCCTCGATCAGTCTATGGGCCACGGCGCGGGGCAGCAGGCGCGCGGCCTGGCAGTTCAGACCCTGCTTCACCTGGCAGGTCACCACGCCGGGAATCCAGTCCTCCGCCTCGCGGCAGACATAGTCGTCGCCGCTGACCATCACCGTCGGCACGCCCAATTCGCCCGCGATGGCCGCGTCGAAGGCCAGTTCGCCCGCCGGACGGCCGTTCAGCCACATGTTCTGGATCGAGGCCGAGGAATAGGTG
>LVAZ01000318.1 GCA_001603055.1 Victivallales bacterium Lenti_02 | reverse complement strand
GCCCTGGACGGCGATGCCCGCCGAACCGGCGGGAAAGGCGTAGCGGAAACCGTCGAGCCGCCGATAGCCGCCGGGGTCGGCCACCAGATTGCCGCGCACCGTGTTCGCGGCCCCGCCGGGCAGCAGAACGCCGCCGCCCCCGGCCCGTTCCTGGCCGAGGTGGTGCAGCCAGTTCCCCTCGCAGCGATGGCCCCCGCCCCGGAGCAAGATTCCCGAGGCGGGCAGGTCGTGCAGCAGATTGCGGACCACCTGGAGATTGGCGCAGACGTCGTCGGCCGCCACGATGGCCGCCGGAACATCCTGCAAAAAGCCCGTTTCCGCGATCCAGCAATTCCGGATCACGGCCCCGCGCGTGGCGGTCAACCGGATGGCCGCGCCGCCCAGCCGGCGGAAATCGCAGCCCTCCACATGCAGCCCCCCCGCCCGCTCCGCCCGGATGCCGTCGCCGACCCCCGCCCGGAAGGCGCAGCGGATGAAGACGCAGGCCGCATCGGCAATCCGCACCACATCCCCCGCCGAGCCGCGGAATTCGAGACCGACGAACTGCACCCCCGGCAAGGGGTCCTCCGCCCGGCCCCGGATCGCAAGCAGCGCGGGCGCGGTGGCCACGGTCACCTCCCGTTCCGGAACCACATCCTCCGGCGGCAGCAGCCGCACCCGCGCGAGTTCCGGCTCGGGAAACCATTCGCCCGGGGCGTCCAGCTCGCCGGGCAAACCCACCAGCACCAGCCGGGTGCCGGGCCGGATGCCCGGCTGGTCGGGCAGGCAGAGCGTGCCCCGCTCCCGGTTCGCCGCCGTGACCACCGTTTCCCGCCGGCTGCCGTCCTCGGGCCAGACCCACACCCGGGTCCCCGGCAGCCCCGCCCAGGAACCGGGCGCCAGGCCGGCCAGCCCCGCCACCCGCAGAAACAGCGTGCCGCCCGCCGCCTCGGCTCCGAGCACATAGCAGAAACCCCCGCTGTGCGGATGGCTGGGCGAACGGTTCGGGAAGCGGGCCAAGGGCAGGGGCTGATCCTCGGCGAACAGGGCGGGATTCCCGCCTGCGGGCAGGGTGGCGAACCGGGAACCGCCCGGCCCGAGCCGCCAGGCCGCCAGCGGCCGGTCGCCCCGCAGCACCACGAGGGCGCCGGGAGCGGCCTCGTAGACAATCGGTGCCGCCGGGGTGCCCAAATCCTCGGCTTCGAGCACAAAGCCCTCCGGCAGCACGTATTCGCCCGCCGCCAGAACCACCTGCGCCCCCTCCGCATCCCGACCCGAGCGGACAGCCTGCCGGGCGCGCTCGAGAGTCCGGAACGGGCCGTCCCCTCCCAGCCGGGAGGGGGCGGGCAGGCGACCCGACCAGCCGTCGTCGCCCGTCGGCGACACATGGAAAACCGGCGCCGCCAGCAAGGGCCAGGCCCCGAGAACGAGAAGGAACGCCAACCGCCGCGGACGGCGGCGGACGGACTGGGAACGCACCGGGCTGACCATAGGATTCGCCATGCGCCTACTGTAGCGCCCCGCCGCGCTAGCGCGCCACCACCAGTTGCAGCCGCGGGTCGGGAACCGGCCAGTCCCCGGCCACCTCGAGCCGGGGGAATCCCGCCGCGGCGAAAAGCTGCCGGCAAGCGTCCTCGCTCCAGGCCAGGTTGGTGCTGCGGTAGACCCTCTCCCTGCCGGTCGCCTCGTCGGTCACCCGGAACACCGTCCGCGCCGTCGCCGCCTCCTCGTACCAGGCATTCTCGACCTTGACCCGATGGGGATAGGCGGAAAAGACGCCGGCTTCGGACCGGAACTCGAACGGCGGCTCCAGCCCCGCGTCGCGCACCGCCGCAGCGGTCTGCATCTCGACCAGCAAGCTGCCGCCCGGCACCAGAGCCGCCCGCACCTTGCCCAGAATCGCCCGGATTTCCGCCGGCGGGAAAACGTTGAACTCCCCGAAAATCATCATCGCCACCTCGTGCCCCTCCCGGAAATCGGCCCCGCGCAGGTCCGCCAGGACAAATTCGCAGCCCGGGGCGGCATGCAGCTCCGCGTAGGCGATGGCGGCGGGGCCGAAATCGATGCCGAGGCAACGGTGCCCGAGGCCCGCCAGACGGTTGCTGTACAGCCCCGGCCCGCAGGCCAGATCGAGCAGCCGGCAGGGGCGCGAGCCGCAGGCCCGCGCGTGAATCCACTCCACCTGGGACTCGATCACCGCCGTGCGGCGGCTGGCCATGTCGTGGTCCTGGTTCAGATGCTCGGCCAGCATCCGCCCGCTGAAACCGGGTTCGTCCCAGGGTATCTTGTAGTGTCCGCTCCAGAGGTCGAAGGGGGCCGGATGCTGCATGCCGTGCGTTTCCTGAATGGGCTCCGTCCCAGCTTATCCCCGGCAACGAGCCTTGACAAGCCGTCGGCAGACGGTATTGGTAGACAATGGGCGAGGCGGCGACGCCCCCGTTTTTCCCCTCCGCCGCCTGATCCAACCGGGAGAGAACCATGCTCGCATTCTACCAATCGCTGACGGGAATGGAGAAGTTCTACGCGGCCTGCGCCCTGCTGGGCGGCCTGCTCTTCCTCTTCCGCACCGTCCTGCTCTTCACCGGGCTGGACGATGCCGACGACGTCGGCGGCGACCTGGACGACGCGGGCGGGGACAGCAACGCCAGCTTCAGCATTCTCTCCCTGCAGACCCTCACCGCCTTCTTCATGATGTTCGGGCTGGTGGCCCTGGCCCTGGCCAAACAGGCCGGGCTGGCCCATGCCTGGGCCGTCCTCGGCGGCGCTCTGGCCGGCCTCTTCACCGTCTGGGTCATCGGGCGGATTTTCACGGGCATGAAGAAACTCCAGTCCGACGGCACCATGCGCATCGCCAACGCCGTCGGCCAGGAAGGCGAGGTCTACCTCACCGTGACCCCCGGCAAGACCGGCCAGGTCCGCGTCGCCGTGCAGGGACAACTGCGCATCTTCGACGCCAGCACGGAGGGGGATGCCGCCCTGCCCACCGGCGAGCGCATCCGCGTGGTCCGGATTTCGGGAAGCAACGTCTTGATCGTCGAGAAAGCATAGGCGGGAATCACCCAAGGAGTACCGGGAATGGACAATCTGCTGCCGATCATCGTGCTGGCCTTCGTCGTCCTCATCGTGTCGACCGTCATCTTCATGGCCGCGCGCTACAAACGCTGCCCGTCCGACCGCATCCTGGTGGTCTACGGCAAGGTGGCCGACAACCGCTCCGCCAACTGCATCCACGGCGGCGGCACCATGGTCTGGCCCCTCATCCAGGACTACGCCTACCTCAGCCTCACCCCGATGACCATCAGCATCCCCCTCCAGAACGCCCTCTCGCTCCAGAACATCCGGGTCAACGTCCCGAGCACCTTCACCGTCGGCATCAGCGTGGACCCCAACATCATGCTCAACGCCGCCGAGCGCCTCCTCGGCCTGCACAGCACCGACATCGAGGGCATGGCCAAGGAAATCATCTTCGGCCAGCTCCGCCTCACCGTCGCCTCCCTCACCATCGAGCAGATCAACCAGGACCGCGAGAGCTTCCTCGACGCCATCCGCAAAAACGTCGAGCCCGAGCTGAACAAGATCGGCCTCTACCTCATCAACGTCAACATCACCGACATCACCGACGAGTCCACCTACATCGAGAGCATCGGCAAAAAGGCCGCCTCGGAGGCGATCAACCGCGCCAAGGTGGACGTGGCCGAGCAGGACAAGGTGGGCGCCATCGGCCATGCCGAGGCAACCCGCGAGCAGACCATCCGCGTCGCGGAAAACCTCGCCTCCGCCGAAAAGGGCAAAAAGAAGGCCGAGGCCGACCAGCGCATCTACGTCCAGCAGCAGGAGGCCCAGGCCGTCGGCGGCGAGAACACCGCCCGGGCCGACATCGCCGACTCCAACGCCCTCCTCGCCGTCAAGCAGGCCGCCGCCATGCAGAAGGCCGAAGTCGCCAAGCGCGAGGCCCAGGTGCAAATCCAGAAGGCCCAGTACCTGGCCGAGCAGGAACGCCTGAACGCCGAGGAGGTCGTCCGCGAGGAAATCGAGAAGCGCAAGATCGAGATCGCCGCCGAGGCCGAGGCCGAGCGCGTCCGCCGCGAAGCCAAGGGCCAGGCCGACGGCATCCTCCTGAAATACGAGGCCGAGGCCAAGGGCGTGCGCCTGGTCCTCGACAGCAAGGCCGAGGGCTACGCCTCCCTGGTCACCAGTTGCCACGGCGACGCCAAGGCCGCCGCCACCTTCCTCATGGTCGAGAAGATCGAGGAGGTCGTCGCCAAGCAGGTCGAGGCCATCCGCAATCTCAAGATCGACAAGATCACGGTCTGGGATTCCGGCAACAGCGACGGCAAGGGCTCCTCGACGGCCAACTTCGTCTCCAGCCTCATCAAGAGCGTGCCCCCCTTGCAGGACGTCGCCTCGATGGCCGGCGTCGAGCTGCCCGAATATCTGGGCCGGATGACGGACCAGGCCGCCCCGGCCGGGAAAGCCCCAGCCCCCAAGGCGTAAGCCCCCCGGCCATCCCCCCCGGATGCGGATGCATCGGGAAAGGCTACCCGGCTGACAGGGCCTTTTCCAGACTGCGTCGCCCCCTATGCCGACCTTGCGTTCAGCCCTGCCCGGCAAGGGCGGCGGGCGCGAGGCGGCGGAGGCGGGGAAGATAGTCCGCCGCATGCCGGACACAGAGGTCGGCGGCAAGGCGGCCGCGCTCCGGTTCGCCGTACCATTCGCACAGCACCGCATTGCGCAGGCAGACATCGCCGATGGCCCGACGCTGCGCAGCCAACTGGGCGGGCGGCAGATTCGGGTCCGCCTGCGTCACCCGCCGGTCGAGGTAGAAATCCAGAATGCGGGCGAACTGGATGAAGGACAGCTCCTCCCAGCGGACCGTGACCGGGCCTTCCTCCGTGCGCACCACGAGCTGATTCTCGTTGACCAAGGGAACAGGGCCGGCCAGATGGCGCCCGTCAATCAGGTCGAGGCCGTCCGTGTAGACAAGATACTCCATCTCGCGGACCAGTTGCGGACGGACGGCGCGGATGATGTCGAGGCGTTCGGACTCGAGGGCGCGGGCGGGCTCGGCCAGGGAGGCGAGGTAGGTGTCGAGGGCCGCAGCCGTGGCGGCGAAATCGAGTCCCCGAGGGCGCGGACGGCGCTCGGCGGGAATGGCGGGAGGAACTTCGGAAGCCACCGCGGCCGATGGCGCCGGCGAGGGGGCGGCCGCGGCCGCCGGCACGACCGGCGCTTCCACCGGCGGGCTGTCCGGGGCCGGCTCGGGTTTGCCTTTCCGCTGCCAGACATACAGG
>LVAZ01000317.1 GCA_001603055.1 Victivallales bacterium Lenti_02 | reverse complement strand
GCCAGAGCAGGCAGCAACCATTAGGTTGACGCGTATGCCTGGCGGGAGTATTTGTTGCGGACAACAATCCCCCTCCCCGGCCCGCCTCCCATGTACAAAGCTCTGGACAAGTGGTTTCTCCCCTACCTGTTCCGACCCCGTCCGGAACGGGTTTCCGGGCCTCTGCACATTGTGCTCTGCGTCTGCGACCACTGGGAGCCGTTCCACGCCGCCGACCGGGCCGAGGCGCTGGCGCGGGTGGCCCGCTGGGAAACCCAGTTCCCCGAAGTCATCGGGGGCTTCCGCGACGCGGAGGGCAAGGCTCCCGCCCACACCTTCTTTTTTCCCATCGAACAATGGGACGACGAGGTCATCAAGCGCCTCCGCGCCTTCTGCCGGCGCCACCATGCCGAGGCGGAGATTCATCTGCACCACAAAAACGACACCCCGGAAAACCTGCGCGACACCCTCCGCCGGGGCCGCGACCGGCTGGCCGAGGCCGGCTTCCTGAGCCGCGACCCGGAAGGCAACGTCCGCTACGGCTTCGTCCACGGCGACTGGGCACTGGACGACTCCTATCCCGGCGGCGGCTACTGCGGGGTGCGCAACGAGCTGGACATTCTCCGGGAAACCGGCTGCTACGGGGATTTCACCCTGCCCTCGGCCCCCAATCCCAGCCAGACCCGCACCATCAACCGCATCTACTACGCGGTGGACACGCCCGCCCCCAAATCCCACGACCGGGGCCGCCCCGCCCAAACCGGAATCCGCCCCGCCGAAGACGAATTTCTCCTGGTCCAGGGACCGCTCGGCTTCAACTGGCGCTGGCGGAAATGGGGGGTGCTGCCCCGCATGGAGAACGCCGAGATCGCGGGGGCCAACCCGCCCACCGCCCAGCGCCTCGCCACCTGGCTCGACCTCGCGCCCCGCCTCCCCGGCGCCCCCCACGTCGTCTTCGTCAAACTCCACACCCACGGGGGCAATCCGCGCGACATGAACGTGCTGCTCGGCGAGCCCATGCGCCGGTTCCACCAGATGCTGGCCGACCACTGCGGCGACGGCAGCCGCCACATTCTGCACTACGCCACCGCCCGCGAGCTGGTGAACATTGTCCACGGCCTGGAACAGGGCGGCAGCGACCCCGGCGAACTGCGCGACACCGTCTACCGGATGCTCCCGTAGTCTTTTCTTTGTCTCCGAAGAATGGCCCAAGTCCGGCGGTGTGATATAGTTCGTCCCGTCATTCGGACGGCGGCTCGGACGAGCGCCGGGACCATGCCCAGCAATCAAGGACAAGCACCATGCAGCAGCGTCTGAAAGTCGGGGTCATCGGCGGCGGCGCCATCTCCCCCAGCCATGTGAACGGGTTCCGCAACGCCGGAGCCGAGGTCGTCGCTCTCTGCGACATCGACCCCGCCAAGATCGAGAACGCCAAGCGCGCCTGGAACATCCCCGTCCTGGTTCAGGACGCGGAAGAGATGTTCGCGATGAAGGAACTCGACATCATCGCCGTCGCCGTGCCCAACTATCTGCACGCCCCCTACACCATCAAGGCCCTCAAGGCCGGCAAGCACGTCCTCTGCGAGAAGCCCATGGCCATCCGCGTCGCGGACGCCGAGGAAATGGTCGCCACCGCCAAGGCTTGCGGCAAGCTGCTCATGGCCGGGCACAACCAGCGCATGACGCCCGAAATCCAGAAGGCGGCCGAAATGGTCCAGGACGGCGTCTGCGGCGAAGTCTACCACGCCCGCTGCGGCTGGATCCGGCGGCGCGGCATCCCCGGCCTCGGCGGCTGGTTCACCACCCAGGAACTGTCCGGCGGCGGCCCGCTGGTGGACATCGGCATCCACGTTCTCGACCGCACCTGGTACGCCATGGGCAAGCCCAAGCCCGTCGCCGTCTCCGGCATGACCTACGCCAAGTTCAACGACATCGAGGGCTACGTCTGCACCGGCATGTGGTCCGGCCCCCGCCGCCCCGACGGCGTCAAAAACGTCGAGGACTTCGCCACCGCCCTGGTCCGCTTCGAGAACGGTGCCACCCTCCAGTTCGAGGTCTCCTGGGCCGCCAACCGCGCCAACGAGGGCAGCTACTCGATCCTCATGGGCGACAAGGCCGGGCTCAGCGTCGACGACAAGGGCGTGACCCTCTACGGCCAGGCCGACAACATGATCGTCACCAGCAACATCGAGTTCGACAAGACCGAGTATCCCGACCGCCACCGGCACTTCATCGAGTGCCTGACCTACGGGGACGAGTGCATGGTCCCCGGCGAGGACGGTCTGGTCATGACCAAGGTTCTCCTGGGCATCCAGCGCTCCGCCGCCGAAAACCGCGAAGTCCGCATCGACTAGTCTTCTCCGCCGGACCCCGGCAGGCCCTGCCGGGGTCCGGAATCATCCCCTATGAAACAATCGACCCCCGCCATCCTCTGCCTGCTTCTCGCCTTGACCGTTCCGGTCGAGGCGCGCTGGTTGCAGATGGGTGCGGGCGACGCGCCGTTGCGCCGGATCGCCCGCACGCTCGCGGCCGACTCCGAGGGCGACATCAAGCCGGACGCGAGGCTCACCCCGCCGCCCGAGGCGCCCGCCGTCCCGGCCGAGGCACCACACCGCCGGCACGATTCGGCCCTTAGCGCCGAGGCCGCCAAGAGCAAGGCGTTCGCCGGACCCGGCGAACTGACCGCGCTGGTCGAGGTGGGAATCGAGGCGGCGAAAGCTCGCGTCGCCGACCTTATGCCCAGCGCCTTCGGGGTTCCGGGTACGCCAGACGAGCCAGCCCCAGCCCCGGCCGGGACCGTTCCAGCGCCGGCCCCCGCCGAGATCGAGACCGCCGAGCCGCCCGCCTTTCCCTGATTCGCCCTGCGCATCTTCCGTCCTTTTCCCTGAAGCGAGGTACAGGCTAACCCTTCAAGGAACCTTGCCATGCTCCGTTCGCCCTTGCTCCGTTCCGCCGTCGCCGGTGTCTCTCTCGCGTTCCTGCTCGCGGCGGAGGCCACGGCTGGCCCCCTGCGCCTGGGCAAAGCGGAAATCGAGGTGGACGGCGGCACCATGGGCACCTTCAGCCTGGCCTACCCCAAGCTTCTGCTCAAGGATAGCAAGGATTTCGAGTCCCCCATGGAACAGCGGGCCGAGGACGGGAAAGTCATCCTCAAGTATCCGTCCGGGATCATGGTGCAGGTGGCGCTCGCAGACGGCGGCACCATTGTCTACCAGTTTTCGGGTCCCCGCGAACGTCTCCAGACCTTCCGGGTGGGGGAATTGCTGATTCCCTTCAACTACAGCGAGGGCGGCACCTGGCGGGCCGGCAACGGCGACACCAAGCCATTCCCCCCGCAGCAGCCCCCGAGGCCCTTTCTCTTCCAGGGCAACGCCGACCGTTTCGAGTTCACGAACGTGGACGGCCAGTGCCTCCGCTTCGCCATCCCCGCCTATTCGTTCCAGCAACTGCAGGACAACCGCGAGTGGGGCTGGAAGGTCTTCGCCTGGTGGTTCCAGACACCGGTCGATCCCAATCAGGACACCTACCGGGTCACGGTCGCCCACGTCGGTGCCGACGCCGACGCCAAGGTGCTGGTGGACCGCTTCGGCCAGACCACCCGCAAGGAGTTCCCCGGCCGGGTCGCCAGTATCGAGGAACTCCGGCAGGACGTCCGCGACGAGGCCGCCTACTACGCCTCCCTCGCCCCCCCCGCCCGCAACGCCTTCGGCGGCTTGCCGGGCAGCGGCGGGCGGCTCGGCCTGCGCCGGACCGGCTTCTTCCATGTCGAACGCCGGGACGACCGCTGGATTCTGGTCGATCCCGCCGGCGACGCCTTCTTCCACCTCGGCATCTGCAGCTTCGGTTTCGGCGAGGACTACACCTATATCGAGGGCCGGGAGAGCATCTACGAATGGCTGCCCGAACGCACAGGCGAATTCGCCGCCGCCTACCATCCCGAGACCTACTGGAACCCCCGCGCCTTCTCCTTCTACCGCGCTAACCTGATCCGCAAGTACGGCGGCTTCTCCGACGAGGCGTTCTACGAGCGCATGATCGGCCGGATCCGCCAGGCGGGCTTCAACTCGGTCGGGGCCTTCTCCGGCGGCAGCGCGACCTACCGCAAGCTCCATTTCCCCTACGTCGCCACCCTGCCGCTGGGCCAGTGGAGCCTGGGGTCGGCCATTCCCGGCGTGCGCGGAGTCTTCGACCCCTTCGACGAGGCCGTGCTGAAGAAGATGGACGACCTCTTCGCCAAGTCCCTGCCGAACGCGGCGGACGAACCGTTGCTGATCGGCTATTTCCTCGAAAACGAGCAGGCTTTCGAGGACCTGCCCCGCGCGGTGGCCAAACTCGACGGCACGCACGCCTGCAAGCGCCGCCTTGTTTCCATGCTCGAGGAACGCTACCCCGACATCGCCGCCTGCAATGCCGCCTGGGGGATGAACGCCCCCTCCTTCGCCGCCCTCGCCGACCAGGGGCTCCCGGTCGTCACCAAAGCCGCCTTCGCCGACCTCGAAGCCTTCACCGAACTCTTCCTCGACGCCTACTACCGCGCCATCGTCGACACCTTCCGCACCTACGACGCCAACCATATGCTGATCGGCAACCGCTGGCAGCCCGGCACCGCCAACAGCGAGGTACTCTGCCGGGTAGCGGGCAAATACCTCGATGTCGTCAGCATCAACTACTACACCGAGGGCATCGATACGGTCTTCGCCCGCCGCCTCTACCGCTGGACCGGCGAACGCCCCCAGATGTGGAGCGAGTTCTTCTACACGGCCGAGCAGGAGAGCAACGTCGCCGGACGGCTCGATGTGGCCACCCAGCGCGAGCGCGGCCAGGCCTACCGGTACTACATCGAGACCGCCGCCTCCCTCGGCTTCGTGGTCGGCACCGAATGGTTCACCCTCATCGATCAGGCCGTCACCGGGCGCTTCTTCGAGAAATACAACGGCGAGCGGCAGAACACCGGCCTGTTCAACGTCTGCGACCGGCCCTACCGCGAGGCCCTCGCCGAAATGGCCGTCGCCCACCGCAACGTCTACGCCGTCTGGCTCGACGGGGAAAAGCCCTACGTTTTCGACCATCCCCGGTTCACGGGCAAGGGCCAGGGCACCCGCACCATCCAGGCTGGCCGCGCCCTCGGCCCCATGACCATCGACGGCCAGCTCGAAAACTGGCCCGCCCGACCCCCCGAACGCATCGGCGGGGACCGCCTCGTGGTGGGGCGCGAGGCCGAAGGGCTCGAAGCCAGCTTCAAAATCTGCTGGGACGAGCAGGCCCTCTACCTGCTGGTCCAGGTCGCCGACGCCACGCCGCTGAAGAACGACCAGCAGGGCGGCGACCTGTGGAGCGCGGACGGCATCGAGCTGTTCATCGGCCATGAAGACCTCGACCGGGCCGGCCCCTTCCTGTTCACCGACCGCCAGATTCTCCTCGGCGCGGGCAACCCGGCCCGGACCCATGTGGTCAACGCGGGGCAGCAACTGGCCATCGCCACGATTGCCGTGCCCGCCGTGGACGGCAAGGGCTACACCCTCGAAGCCGCCATTCCCTGGACGGCCCTCGCCGTCGAGCCGAAAGAGGGGCTGGAACTGCTCTTCGACCTCGGCGTGGACGACAGCCCCGACGGCAGGAACCGCCGCGCCCAGATCATGTGGAACGGCATCGCCCGCAACTCCTCCGACCGCGGGGCCTGGGGCCGTCTCGTCCTCGTCCGGTAATTCTTATCCTTCTGCCATCTGAACGATCGGGGGTTTTCCATGAACCGTTGCCTTGCCAGCCTCTTGCTCGCCCTGCCGGTACTGGCCGCCGATTCCTGGCAGTTCCGCTACGCCTTCCAGCCGGACCAGACTCCCGAGTGGACGGCAATGGGCCGGGTGCCCGCCTTCACCGTCACCGTTTCCCCGGACGGCGAGACCGTGACCTACGCCGACGCGCCGGACGGCCGCTGCCGGGGCTGGGTGCTTGCCGCCCGGCCCCTGGCCATCCCCGAACCGCCGCCCTTCTCCCTCTCCGCCAGCCTGGAATTCCAGACCTTCTGCGAGTTGGCCAACCGCAGCGGCGTGTTCCATCTCTTC
>LVAZ01000316.1 GCA_001603055.1 Victivallales bacterium Lenti_02 | reverse complement strand
CCCCTGGATCGAGCTGGAAAACCCGCAGACCGGCTGGCGCGTCCGCCGCACCACCGACCCCCTCCCCCCCGGCCAGGCGCACATCGACATCGCCGACCTGCCCCCCGACCGGGAGCCGGACGGCGCCCCCGTCCGTTTCAGCGTCTACAACGACGCCCACGGCTTCCTCGAACTCGAAGCGGCCGGCGGCACCCCCGGCACCCTCCGCCCCGGCGACCGCCTCTCCCTCGTCGCCCGCACCGAATTCCATCCCCCCCGCCGCTGATCTCCCGCCGGTCAGGCGAGGGGCTGCAACTCCTTGGCCAAATGCAGGGCCTTGTCCAGCAAGGCGTGAATCCGGCGGACGGACAACTGCTTCTCGGACTCGAAGACGAGCAGGGCCGAACCCCGGCTGTCCACATACAGCCGCTTGTTGTCGCGCAGCAGGGCGGTGGCGGCGGGCACCAGACAGGCGCGGATGGCGTTGTGGTCGGGACCGTCGACGAAGCTGCTCAGGGTGAAATGCTCGTCCTTGGGAAAGAACATTCCCTTGTTGCCGTCCACCTTCTGCCGCATGCCCGTGGCGAAACTGCGCGGCTCGACCGTGAACCGGGGCAGCCGCCAGCCCGGCCGCCACAGCATCAGCGTGGTCTGCGCCTCCAGCGCCTGGCCCTCCTCGACATAGTCGGACGCATTCTCGAACACCCGGACCTGGAACCCCTCGCGCTCGCCCGCCAGGCGGAGTGTCGCGGCCGCCAGCTCGGGAACCTCGGGATCGGCGGCCGGCGGCTCCGGCCGGAAACCGAGTTCCTTGGCCAGACGGTCGTACATGTCGCCCCGCCGCGACTTGCCCCAGCGGCGCAGAAGCTGCGCCGCCACCCCGAACCCCATCATCACCACGGCCAGGAGGAACACCACAAGGGGAGTCATTCTATTGTCCGACACCGGCTAACCCTCCACCATCGGCGCGGGGGAACAAGGCCCATCAGACTTGCCGGACACCAGATCGCCGGCCATGCGCATCGCGAGGCCCAGGATGCCATGAATCCGTTGGTGGGAAAGCAACGTTTTGGTCTCGTAGAACAACAAGGCATGGCCCCGGCTCTCGATACTGAGTTCCCCCTCCAGCCGCAAATAACGAGTGATCGCGGGAGACAAAACCCGGCGAATCGCCGGATGGTCGGGACCGGATACGAAGCAGGCGCGCGCGAAAGCCGCATCCTCCGGAAATGGGACGGGGCGGACACTCTCGACTCGCTGGCGCAGGCTGGCGGTCATATCGCGCGGTTCGATGCGGAACAAGGGCAACTGCCACTCCGGATGTGCCACCAGCACAATCGTCTTGGTGTCGATGTCCTTCCCTTCCTCGACGAAATCCGAGCTGTTCTCGAAGACATGAATCTCGAACCCGTCACGTTCGCCCTGGACATGGTCGGTGACCTCCGCCATTTCGGGAATCCGGGAATCGACGACGGAAGGGAACCGGAATTGGCCCTCCCGGCGAAGATTCTCATACACCCGGGAACGGCACCCGCCATGCCAGTGCGTCCAGAAGCGATAGCCGACCGCTGCGACAATCACCGCCATCACAGGCAAAAACGTTTGAATGATACCCTCCATCTCACTCCTCCACCATCGGCGCGGCGGGGCCGCGGTGGTTGGGATAGCCGACCGGATGGGAGCGCCAGCGGGAGTCGGCCTTCCAGGTAAGGGAGATGAAGGGGTCGGCGGTTTCCTGCAAATGGCGGTCCAGGATGGCGCGGTGCTCGGCCAGAATCTCCTGGTGGCCGGGATCGCGGACCAGAGTGCGGGTTTCGCCCGGATCGGCCTGGAGGTCGTAGAGTTCCTCGCCGCCGTCCTCGATGTAGCGGGTGTATTTGTAGCGTTCGCTGCGGACCATGCGGCCGGGGGAGATGGTGAACCCCCATTCGGTATGCCATTCGCTGACCACGTAGGGATGGGATTCGTCTTTGCCGTGTTCCAGCAAGGGACGGAGAGACTGCCCCCAAAGTCCGGCGGGCGGCTCGATCCCGGCCAGATCGCACAGGGTGGGCAGCAGATCGAGATGGGAAACCAGCGCCGAACGGCTGCCCGGTTCCAGACCGGGACCGGCCGCCAGGAAGGGTACGCGGGTGGTTTCCTCGTAGAAACTCACCTGCTTGGTGACCAGCCGGTGCGAGGTCATGTTGTCGCCGTGGTCGGACAGGAAGAAAACCAGCGTGCCGGCGGCGTCCGCCCGCGCTTCGAGGGCATCGAGGATATGGCCCACCTCGCCGTCGAGACGGCGGCAATAATGGTAGTAGGCGGCAAGATAGTGCCGGTAGTTCTCCTCGTTCCAGACCGCCGCCTGCGACATGCGGTTATGGGAGCAGCAGATGTACTGGACGGGCAGCGGCCGCTGCGCCAAATCACCCGTCGCGAAATTGGCGGGCAGCGGGGGCAGGCCGCCGGGCGGGGCGATGTCGGTATGCTCGCCCTGGTTCACCCCGATCCAACTGCAGATGTCGTGGGGATTCTGCAAATCGGCGACCAGGAGGAAGGGCTGGTCGGCGGGGGTTTCCCGCAGCCATTCCACCGTGCGCAGCCGGGTGTAGCGGTCGCGCCGGGTATCGTAGTGTACCGGCCAGGCCGGATGCTCGGGCTCGACCTCGGCCTCCTTCTGCGGCTCGATGTGGGCGAAGCCGCGCAGCCCCCCCATGTCGTGCTGCTTGCCGAAATGGGCCGTGCGGTAGCCGGCGGCGGTGAACAGCTCGCCCAGGGTGGGAATCGCGGCGCTCACCGGCTCCACCGGGAAATTGCGCCCGTTCGACAGCACCCCGGTCTCGTGCGGGAACCGCCCGGTCCACAGGGAGGGCCGGGCCGGCTGGCAGAGGGGGCAACTGGTGTAGCACCGGTCGAACCGCACCCCCCGGTTCGCGATGCGATCAATGTGGGGCGTGGCGAGAAAGCTGTCGCCGTAGGCGGGCAGCGCCTTCCAGGCAAGCTGGTCGGCCATGACAATCAGGATATTGGGACGGGACATGAAATGCTCCAGGCGAAGGTTAGCGGACGACGCGGATAGCGGTTCCCGGCGCGTCGGCGATGGCCACGGCGGGAATGGTGAAACGCCCGTCCGCGCCCACGGTCACGCTCAACGGCTTATCGCCGACCGTGACCCGGAGGGTCTCGCCGGGGCGGGGCCGGAAGGCCTGGAGGCGGCGCGGGGTCACATCCACGGTCACCGGATAGACCAGCTCGGGATGGGCGGCGGTGACGGTGAGGGCGAACGCCTCGGGGGTGTCCTCGAGGTCGCGCCAGCCCAGCCCCCGGTTGATCCAGCCGACCAGATCGCCGTCCTTGGGATCGCCCTGGCCGTAGTTCCGGCTGTCGGAACAGTTGGAAAAGGCGGGATAGGCCCGGTCGAGCCGGTAGCGTTCAAGCTGGGCGGACCACTGTTTCACATCGTCGGGGGCCTGGCTGCTCATGCCGTGGTCGCCGTCGTTCCAGAAGACCGCGAAAGCCTGCCGGGTCTGGTTCATGGCCGCATAGAAGGGCGGGTTGTTCTCCCAGGGGATCGAGCCGTCCTGGCGCCCGTTGGTGGCGAAAATCGGCGGCAGATCGCCCGTGGCGGCAAGAACATTGCGGGTGCCGTTCATGTAGTCGAGCAGCGGGATGCCGTCCGCCGTCAGCACCTCGCGGTCCGTGAGGGAGCCGACCATGCATTCGAGCCGCTGGGCGCTGCCCTGCCCGGGCCGGGTGAGGGAATAGACCGGAACCTGGGCATGGGCGGCGGCGAAGACCTCGGGGAAATGGGTGACTAGGGCCACGGTTCCCGAACCGCCCATCGAGCCGCCCGTCACATAGGTCCGGGCCGGGTCGGTACCCAGATGGTTCTGCGCCCAGCGGACCAGGGCCAGCAGATAGCGCTCGGTGTAGTTGGGGGCGACGGCGGTCGGCGTGTCCGTCGTCCGCCAGATTTCGCTGTGGTAGCCGTACCACCAGGTGTTGATGGCCGGGCAATGGTCGCGCCCGTCGCGGGATTCGAGAACGGGACGACCCACCCAGGCGCGGTCCAGCGGGGTGATCGTCACCCGGTTCGGCGAGACGGCGAGGCGGAACTTGAAGGCCAGCCCTTCGCGCCAGCCTTGGCTGGCGTCGCCGAACCACAGGCAGTTGAAGGCGGCGGCGCGTTCGCCCGCCGTGGCACCACCGCCGCGCCCGTGCAGACTCAGCAACAGACTGTCCCCCTTCGCCGCGCCAGCCCCCGACAGGTCACCGGTGTCGTCCTGCCAGATGGGCTGCACCTGCCCCACCTCGCCCGCAATCGGTTCAGCAGTCGCGAGCAGAGGCAGGCCCTCGGCCTGGACGGCGTAATGGCGCGGCCCGGCGGTGTCGGCGCGGACGGTGTGGACGAACAGCCCGCCCCTGGGGTCGATCCGTTCGGCTCCGGCGGCCAGCCGCCAGCCCGCGTGGTTGGTCGAGGGGGTATCCTTCTGGAAGGAGGCGGGATCGAGCCACCAGTCGCGGGCGCTGCCGGGGAGAATATGCCGGGCCAGGCAGGTGGCCTTGTCCAGGTTCGCGTCGGCAATCGGCCCGGCGGCGGAATAGACATGCAGCCGGGTGCCGGGAGGCAATTCCGCCTCGTCCCATTGCAGAAACACCTGTCCGTTCCGGAACCTGCCGCGCAGATTGGCCAGGCCTGGCTCCGCAACACTGTTCATGGCCGCGACTCCGAGGATAAGAAGGCACATCCGTTTCACTGTCCGGGTTCCTTTTCGTCCAGACCGCCCGCCCATTGGGCCAGTTGACCGAGAAATTGCTGATGGTATTCACCCAGCCGACTCCAGATCGTCCAGCTTGGCGGGCTGCCCCAGTAGACCGGGCTGGCAAAGAGCGCCACCCGTCCCTGGCCGTAGTCCCCGACCACCAGGGCCGGGGAACTCACCTGCGGCTCCAGCCCGCCGGGAGTGGCGTAGGCCACCAGAGTCTGCGCGCCGGGACGCGGCGCGATCACCTGCAAGCGGGCAATCCCCTGCCGGGTGGCGGGATGGAAGGGAATCCCCCGCAGCGCGGGATGCTCGGCCACGGCCCGAAGCTGGTAGCGCTGCCCGGGGGCATCGAGAAATTCGCGGGTGCCGTCGCGCGGCGCCCCCGCCTGCACATTGATCTCCGCCAGGGCGACCGTCGCAGGCAGCAGGTCGGACAGCTCGAACGAGCGGAAATCGACCGGACCGGTGACCACCAGCCCCCCGCCCTGCTGGACATATTCGGTCAGCCGGTGGATCAGCCCGCTCCCCATCCGCAGGGGGCCGGAGAGCACCACCACCCCGGCGTCCACCAGCGCATCGTCCCGCATCCCTTCGGACACGGGCAATACCACCGGCTGGAACCCGGCCCGCTCCAGGGCGAAGGCCCAGAAGCGCGAACCGGCGGAGTGCTTGATCGCCCCGTTGTCGCGGCTCACGTCCGCGAACACCACCGCCCGGCGGTCGTCCGCCACCCCGAGCCAGGCAGGCGGCAGACCCGCCGTCCGCGGTTCGAGCAGGCGGAAGGTGTCGAGCAGGACTGCATCCCCGTGCGTGGCCGTGAGCCGGACCTCGCAGGGACCGTCCGGCAGACGGCTCCGCTCGATCCGGATGCGGGCGGGCCAGTCCGGGCCGCACTTGTCCAGCACCAGATTCTGCTCCACCAAATCCTGCTCCGCGCCGACCGGCCGGATGCGGAGCTGGACCCGGATGTTCTCGAAGGGGCGGTAGGTGGCCAGGCTGGCCTGGAACCACTCCGCCTCGGGACCGCCCAGATCGAGCACCGCGCCGGGACCGCTGGCGCTGGCCCCGTCGAGTCCCTGCACGGCGGCGCGGGTGAAGGTCCAGGTCTTGCTCTCGCCCGGTTCGATATCGAGCAGCAGGAACGGCTCGCAGGAATAGGTCTCGGCATGGGTCCAGATGCGCATCCAGGCCAGCCGCTCGCTGAAGGTGCTGACGAACACCTCGCGGCTGGGGCCGTAGCCCGAGGCGTACCAGGGTTCGGCAATCTCGTCGGCGGCCAGCGGCCCCCAGTAGCCGGTGGGGGTCAAATCCGCCACCCGGCAGAGCGTGGTGTCCACCGCGCCCGCCGGCCCCGCCAAGTTCTGGAGGGGAACGGTGCTCCAGCAGCCCGCGTCGTGCCCGTTGTCCGCCTGCCCCCAGAATCCGTGGGTGTAGAAGAAGGTGTGGATGGCCTTCTGTCCGGTGTTGGCCAGAGTGCGCTTGACGACCAGCTCGGAGCTGTCCGGTTCGAGCCGGATTTCCTTGGTGTAGACGTAGCCGTAGCCGTATGCCGTGTCCACGGTCTGGGTGAAGGTCACCACGCCGGTCCCGTCGGCCAGCACGGCGGTCGCGACCGTCCAGGGAACGTACTGAACATCCTTGAGGCTGCCCCGCAGGCAGATGCCATGCCCGATGGCGGTCCCGATCCCCACCTTGAGACAGGCGAAGGAACCATCCTCGAGTTCGGCCATCTTCACCGTCTCCTCGAACTCCTCGGGAATCCCGTTCCACGTCTCCTGCCCGAACACCTTGTTGGTGAACCAGCGCCGGCCGCTGGGCACGAACTCGATATTGTGAATCCAGCCGCCCCAGGCGAACCGTTTGCCGTACTTCGCCGGGACCGGCGGGGCCTCCGGTGCCGCCGGCGAGCGGCGGAACCAGCCGGAACGCTTCGCCGCCTGCGCCGGCTCGGGCGCGGCGGGCGGCACGCCGGTCGCCAATTCCACCCGCAGATAGCGGTTGGCCAGGATGATTTCCGCCTCGCCGTCCTGGTCGAGGTCCTCGTGCTGGATGGTGCAGGGCGCGGCCCCGGCCACCCAGCCCATGCCGACCAGCAACGCCGTCCAAGCCGCCATGCGTGTTCTCATGCCTCGGTTCTCCTAGTTCTGTTGGGAAACCGCGTAGACGCGAATTTCGTAAAGCCTCGCTTCGGGAATTCCGTTGGTGGCCTCGGCCACCAGCCGCAGGCGCGGAGTGCGGACCGGGGACCATGCATGGACCCGCCGCCGCTGGTAGTTGCCGCGCTCGGTCCAGACCGTCCGCCAGCCATTTTCGGCCCAGACCTCGATACGATAATCCCGCACACACTCGGGAGCACGGAAAAACGGCGGCATGACGCGGTTCACCCGCGACAAATCGGTGTCGAAGACCACCTGCACCCCCGCCACCTCCCGCTCGCCGTCCCAGGCCAGCTCGATACTGGCGGGCAGCCCGAGCGCGGGAGCGGAGCGCCAGAGGTTCATGCTCGTGCCGGGACGGGTGACCCCGGTCAGCGCCTGTTCGGCCCCATAGGCGCGGGGATCGGGGAAAACCGTCGCCGCGAAGGTCCGCCACAGACCGAAGGGGCCAGGATGGAACCACCAACGCCCGTTGGCGAAACGGGCGGCGGGGCAGCCGGGCGTCATCGCGGCCGTGTGCCGCCAGACCACCCCCTCGCCCGCCAGGCACAGCCAGTACAATCCGGCAGGAAGATCGGGCCGGTCCCAAACGACATCCACCCAGTCGGCGGTGCCCGCCTCGATCCGGCATTCACTTTCGGCCGCGGAACCGCCGGCCTCCAGGGCGGGCAAATCCCAGACCTCCGCCGCCGCCACCAGCCGGACCATCACAGTGCGCGACTCGGTAGCGCGGGATTCCAGGAACATCCGGGTCCGGATCAAGCCCCCTGGCCCCACCGGAATCAGTTGGGCGGAAGGCGCGGCCAGACTCCCCCCGGAAGCGTCCGGCTCCCCGCCGAAGGGGGCCTCGCTGCTGGCGGTGGCGACCGCCTCCCGCGCCAGGTCCGCCGGGTCCTGGTTGCGGAAACCCGGCAGAAACACATCCCGCTCCAGCAGGCGCTGCTGCAAATCCCGTATCCGCGCCGGCGGCAGCTCGCCCGGCACCGTCCCGTCCCGCAGACACAGCACGGCGGTCTCGCCCGCCGCCTGGCCCAGCGCCCCGAGCGTGAGCATCACCCGCAACGAATTGAAAGCCAGACGCGAGGCGCTCAGGCAGCGCCCGGCAAACAGCAGATTCGGCACGGCGGGCGAATACAGCGACCGCAGCGGCACCCCGAAGGGGCGCACGAAGTACAGCCAGTGGTTCACCCCCTCGAAGGACGGCTTCTTGGCCACCTCGCGCATCCCCTCCTTGGTATGGTCGTCGATCTCCCAGCCGCCGAAGCCGACCGTGTCGGCGAACCGTCCCCCGGCATCGATGTCCTCCTGAGTCAGGACATGGGCGCCGACGAAGCGGCGGCTTTCCCGGCGGCCGGGAACCATGCCCACCCAGTCCAGCGCCCAGTTCCGCGCCGCCTCCCGCGTGTCGGGACAATGGTTCTTGATATGGTCCCAGACGCCCAGCACCTGGGCGAGCAGTTCATCGCGCAGCAGCTCGTTGTCGCGCACCGTGTCGCGGGGCCAGCCCAGCTCGATCCACCAGTACCCTCCGGCGAACTGCCGATGGGGCCGGTGGGGCAGGCAGGATTCGAAACGCGCGGCCCAGGACGGCGGCGCGAAAGGCGCGGGGCGCCCTGTGTCGCGGGCGCGGAAATGCAGCGAATTGCCCAGCGTGTGCGACCAGCCCGCCGCAGGCGCGAACCGCTCGCCGTACTCGCCCTGCGCCTCCTGGCCGATGCGGAACGGCAGGCCGGCCGCCGCCCCCACCGCGCCGTCGCCCGTCGCGTCCACGAATAGCCGCCCCGCCAGCCGCCAGCGGGTCTCGCTGCCGGCCTGGCAGCCCGAGACCGCCACCAGGCGTCCCCCCGCCACCTCCGCCTCGGTGATCTGGGTGTCGAGAAACAGACTCAGGTTCGGCTCGGCCCGGACCGCCTCGTACAAGGTCAAATCCCAGACGGAGTTCGCCAGCCCCCCCTCGACCGGATCGTGGTTCCGTGCCCGGTCCGCCAGCACCAGCTCGTAGACGATGCCCGTCTCCATCGCGAAGGGCGTATGGTAGCCCGCCCCGGCGGGAGGCACCCGGATTTCGCTGCTCGAACAGCCGCCCAGCACCGGCCGGTTGTGGACCAGAGCCGTCCGGACGCCGCCCCGAGCGGCCGCCAGAGCCGCGCCCAGACCCGCCAGGCCACCGCCCACCACCACCAGATCAAAACCATCATGACGTTCGGCCAGAAACGTGCTCATGAAACCGGGATGTCCGTTCCTGAAGGGATAAGCAAAACCCCCCTCAGTCTAGCCTGCCGAACCCCGCGCGGCAACAGCCGCCACGGAAACCGCAGGCTATTCCCGGCGGGGTTCCGCCTTGCCGCAGGTGTCCCCCCGGCGGCAGGAAGACTGCTGCCGCAGGCATGCCGAGCAGCGGCTCGCGCTGCATTGCATGCAGAACGAGCAACCCGGACAGGGATGCTTGCGGACACGCGCCGCCTCGCCGTCGGGAATGTAGAAAAGCCCCTTGCCGTCCGGATCGCGAACCAATGGCATCACAATGCCCCCATGGGTTGTATTGTCGCCATGTGCAGACCGCAACCGGAAGCAGCGGTTCCCGCGCGGCGAAACCGGGCGGAAAAGACCGGATGGCCCAAAAAACCGGGGGGGAAGCGCTCCCTGCCCGGCGGTTTGGGCTTGACAACAGTCCGTAGCTAGTATACGTTCATCAACGGTGTGGCGTATCATGGATGGATGGACGTTTCTCTCCGTTTTTCACTCCATAGCCGCCCGGCCATCTTTCTTCCCCGCTATTCCCTCCCCTACCACAAGGTGCTCTCCACCGAGATACAAGGAGTTTCGAGCGTGATGAAAAAGCTATTCCTGCTTGCCCTCCCCGTGTTGCTCGTCGGCTGCTCCACCAAGGTTGGCTTCACCCCCAACCTCGTCAGCGAGTACAATCTCGATGGTGAAGCGCTCCAGGACCTCCAGTTCTACACCTCCGGCAAAATCGTCCTCACCAGTTCGGTTGTCAGCGAGGCCACCGGCAAGTCCTGCCATGACCTCAGCCTCATCCGCGACCGGAACGTCAAGGTCGTCACCATCCGCAAGAACACGCCCGCCCGCATCACCCAGATCGACGAGAACACCTTCCGGGTCTGTTTCGAGGATGGCGGCGAACTCAACTTCACCTCGTCCATGCACACCGCCCGCGTGCCCTACAAGGAGCATACCTCCAGAGCCTCCACCGGCAAGTACCAGGTCTACCGCCTCGCTCGGGATGGCAGGTACGAGCCCGCGGCCAGCACCTCCCTCGAGTACGGTCCCCACATGTACCTGTACAACGGCACGGAATACGCCTCCTTCAACTACCGCGACGTGTACCTCACGGTGAACCGCAACTCCGTCGAGAATCTCGCCAAGCACCGCCACACCGCCCCCGGTTGCAAGCTCGACCCCTGCCGCCGGTAGACGACGGCTCCAACTGACGATCCCCGCCCCCCGCCAGAACCGGCGGGGGGTTTTCTTTTCCCGCGGCCAGCCCGCCCCCCACGCCTTGGCATCCCCGTTCCGGGTCATTACGGTATCCAGAAGCAACCCATGCAGGAGACTCCGGCCATGGACGCAAAGACAATCGACGCCGAATTCGCAGCGTTGGCCAAGCGGCTGGACGAAATCGAGGACGTGACCGATCCCAAGCGCGTGGCCACCGCCGCCGACGAGCTGCGCCGGGTGGGCTATACCCCCATGCTGCTGGTCGCGCCCGACAACTTCCTCGAGTCCACCCGCGAGCAAATCCGGGCGGAAATCGAGCGCATCCGCACCATGCCCGCCGCCGAACTGCCCACCGAGGCCGACGAGGCCAGCACGGTGCGCGTCCAGGCCGCCATGCTCCTCGTCAGCAACTACGAAACCCTCGTCCGTCTGCGCCAGCCGGACCCCAAGGTCTGGAACGACATCATCGAGCTGTACGGCGAGGATTGATCCCGAGTCCCTGATTTCCGCTTGGAGAAAACGATGAAGCAACTTGCCCGCCTGATGGTGCTGAGTGGCCTGCTGGGCCTGGCCTGCCAGGCCGAAATCCTGGTCGATGTGGATTTCAGCGCCACCGTCCGGCCCGCCGAAGTGGCGATTGCCGAGCGGGCGGAGGCGCGGGTGACCGGCGTCCTGCCCGAGGGGTGGGTCGACGACTCGGCCTGGGCCGCCGCCTGGGCGGACTATTCCTTCGGCGACGAACAGGGAACCCGCTTTCTGCAAACCACCATCTCCCGGCTCGACCAGGGACGGGTCCAACTGGCCGTGTTCCCCCTCGCGGACGCGCCCGGCGAACGCCTCTACCGCCTCTCGATCACCTGCCGCAACCGCACCGGCGCGGCGGTCGAAATCGGCCTGCGCCGCCGCGAACAGCCCTGGACCTTCTACTGGAACCGCCAGGAAATCTTCTCGCCCAACTGGGAAACCCGGAACTGGGAGTTCCGCCTGCCCAAGAACGACATGGCCATGGGCCTGTGGATCAACTTCGCCCGGGTCGGCAGCTTCGACATCGCCAAACTCCGCATCGAGCGCCTGTCCGAGGAGGACCTCGTCCGCGAATTGAACGAGCGCCACCCCGACGGCGGCCCGGCCAATCTGGTCCGCGACTCCCGTTTCCCCCTTGGTCTGCCGAACGGCTGGGCGCTGGACCGGGACAGCTCCGACGGCGACGTGGCGGTGGCGGAGGCGGCTCTCGCCCCCCACGCTCCCGCCCTGCGGCTCGCCTCGCCGGAACCGACCACCCTGCGCAGCGCCCCGGTCGCCCTGCTCTACCCCATCGTCCCCCACCGCGC
>LVAZ01000030.1 GCA_001603055.1 Victivallales bacterium Lenti_02 | reverse complement strand
CACCCGCGCGATGACCCGGGGATCGGCAACCGGGACGAATCCCGCAGCCGGCAGGGTGCGCCCGCCGCTCAGGCGGGGCCGTTCGCCGGGGACGGCCCGGATCACGGTGGGCGCCGCCGCCGTGCCCGAATCCGGCTCCGTCAGAGCGAAGGTCGAGGCCAATTCGTAAGTCCCCCCGCGCAGCCAGACGGTAACGCCCTCCTGGCGGGCGGCTTGCGGCAGGCCGCGCCACGCATCGCGGGCCCGCTCCAGCGTCCGGAACGGTGCCGCCTGGCTTCCCCTCGCCCCGTCGTCGCCGCTCGGCGACACCCAGAACTCCGCCGCCCCCGCCGTCATGGCCATGATTCCGACTGCCGTCCAGAACTTCATCATGATTCGGTATCCTTTTGTCGCGCGTCGCGGGCCTGCATGCTGAACTCGCAGCCGCAGTAGTCCTGGCGGTAGAGCCCCAGGCTCTTGCTCAGTTCGAGACTGCGGCGAAAACCGTCGCGTTTTTTGAAATCGATGTCGAGAAACCCCTCCCAGACCTCGCGCCCGATGCGGAAGATGTCGGCGGAGCGCTTGTGGGGGCTGACGGTGAGCGTGGTCGCCAAGCCGGTGAAGCCATTCTCCCTGGCGTAGCGGGCGGCGCGCCGGAAGCTGAACTCGAAACAGCGCAGGCAGCGCGCCCCCCGTTCCGGCTCCCCCTCGAGCCCGGCGACGAACTCGCGCCACGCTCCGTGGTCGTACTCGTCCACCACCAGCGGGGTGCCGGTGGCCGCGGCCAGTTGCCGCGCCGCCGCCAGACGCCGGTCGAACTCATCGGGGGGAAAGAGGTTCCCGTTCGAGAAAAAGAGCGTCACTTCGCCTTCCCGGCGCAGGCGTTCGAGGGACGCGGTCGCGCAGGGCGCGCAGCAGACGTGGAGCAGGAGTTTGGCGGGAGCGGAGGGCAATGGACCTCCCGGGTTGCAGGCGGAGTATTCGTCATGGAATTCTAGCACGGCTCCGCCTTGAATCCCAGCCGCCAACCGACACATTATGTGTTTTCCACAGCCTGGCCGCTGGCCGTAGGGAGAGAGATGCTTTCCGAAGTCCGGCGAGCGGCGAAAAAAGCGAGATGTTTATGTCCGAACCGGACCATGTGGACCTTGGCGCTCCGCCCGCCGCGCGGCGTTCCTCCCGCCTGCTGCTCTGGGTGATTCCCCTGTTGCTCGTCCTGGCGACGGCAGGTATCATCGTCCTTGCCGCGAACCGTCCCAAACCGCCGATTACCCTGCCGGAGAAACGGCTGGTGAACGTGGCGGTCCAGGAAGTCCGGTCCCGTCCCTACACGGAATCCCTCGTTCTCCCGGCCCGTCTCGAAGCCGACCGTTCCGCCCTGATCAGCAGCGAACTGGCCGGACGGCTCGAACGCTGGCTGGTGGCCGAGGGCAGCGCGGTCGAGGCGGGCCAGGTACTGGCCGAACTGAACGACGAGGATCTCCGCGCCAAGCTCGCGGAATTGGCGGTGCAGGGCGAGATCGTCGCCAAGCAAATCCGGCTGGCCGAGCAGGACGTCGCCGTGGCCCGCCTGAGCCTCGAACAGGCTCAGCGGGACGGGGCGGCGCTCGAACTGACCCGCGACTCCAGCCTGGCCGACCTCGAATTCGCCCGCAAAGAGAACGAGCGCATCACCGTGCTGGCCCAGTCCGCCATCGCCACCCAGGCGGAGGTGGACCGCGTGCGCAACCAGCTCACCCAGGCCGAACTGGCCCTGGCCAAGGCCAAGGACGCCATGGACCGCGCCGCCGTCGCCGTCCGCACAGCCGCAGCCCGGCTGACCCAGAGCGAGGCGAACGTCGCCCTGGCCACCGCCCGGGTCCGGGAAATCGAGCAGGCCAAGGCTTCCGTGGAAATCACCCTGGCCAAGACCCGTATCCGCGCGCCCTTTGCCGGGCGCTTCGACGCCCACCTGACGGAGCTGGGCGAAGTGGTGTCGCCCGGACAGCCGCTCGGGCGGGTCTACGACAGCTCGACTCTGCGGGTCGCGGTGGACGTGCCGGACCGTTACGCCCCCTTCCTGGAAACCGGAAACCCCCTGCTCGAGCAGTACATTACCCAGGCCATGCCGGGCACCCGCCAGGAACTCCGCGCCACCGTGCAGATTCCCGGCCTGCCGAAACTGACCGGCGGCCGCCACGCCGGCATCGAGCTGCCCGCCAGAATCGCCCGCGTGGCCCAGGCCGCCAGCGAGATCAGCCACACCTTCCGGGTCGAGCTGCGCTTCGCCAATCCCGGCGGCGCCCTGCGCGAAGGCATGATCGTCCGCGCCGAAATCGGCTATTTGATCTACGACGAGGCCATCGTCATTCCCGTCTCCGCCGTCCAGGTGGCCGACGTGGGCCCCCGGGCTCTGGTGGTGACCGAACAGGACGGCAAGCAGATTGTCCAGACGCGGGACATCGTGCCGGTGAGCATCCGCGACGACCAGGTTCTGGTGCGGAGCGGCCTGGCCGCCGGCGAGCGCCTGGTCGTGTCCGGCGGCCGGGGCGTGCTCGACGGCGAGGAAGTCCGTGTGGTCATGTCCAACGGCGCGGTCGTCGACCGGAACGGCAACCACATCGACTCCTTCATCCGGCTCCCGGAGGGCGAAGGGGAAGGCGCGGGGACGACCCCATGAGCCTCACCGAATTCTCCATCCGCCACCATGTCGCGGTCCTCGTCCTTTGCGTGGGCCTGCTGGCCATCGGCCTGTTCTGCTATTTCGCCATGCCGCGGGAGAGCTTCCCGAACGTCGAGCTGCCCTACGTCATCGTCACCACCGTGCTGGACGGGGCCAACCCCACCGACGTCGAACAGTCGGTCACCATCCCCCTGGAAACCAAGCTGGACGGAATCGAGGGGCTCAAGGAGATGCGCAGCGCCTCCCTGGACAGCCTCTCGATGATCAGCCTCGAATTCCACCCCGACGTGAACAACGAAGTGGCGCTGCGGCGGGTGCGCGACGCGGTGGACCAGGGCAAGGCGGACATCTCGACCGAGGCCGACGAGCCCGTGGTGAAGGAGTTCAGCGTGTCCAGCTTCCCCGTGGTGGTCTACCACCTCGTGGCCACCTCCGGCAACATCTCCCTGTCGGAACTGGCCGACCTGGCGGAAAAGGTGGAGGACGAGATCAAGGCCGTGCCCGGCGTGCTCGATGTGGACGTGTTCGGCTCGCGCGAGCGGCAGATTCTCGTCGAGGTCGATCCCGAGCGCCTGCATTTCTTCCATCTCTCCCTGGCCCAGGTGCAGGCAATCCTGCGCGGCACCAACCGCAACGTCTCGGCCGGCGCCGCCGACGGCGTCAGAAACCGCATCGTCATGCGCGTGCCCGGCGAATTCCGCGACCCGGCGGAGATTTTCAACCTCCCCATCGCCTACACTCCCCAGGGCACCACCATCCACATGCGCGACGTGGCCTCGGTCCGCTACGACTTCGAGGACGAGAAATCCCGCGCCCGCCTCTACGACTTCACCGTCGGCGGCGCCGCCAGCGCGGACAACACCTGGGTCGAGCCCAATCCCTCGATCAGCCTGCACATCACCAAGCGCCTCGGGGTGAACGTGCTCGACATGGCCAAGGCGATCGACGACAGCCTGGCCCGCCTGCCCCTGCCCGAGAGCATCCGCATCGTCAAGGGCGTGGACATGTCCAAGGACGTGGAACTCATGGTGGCCGACCTCGAAAACGGCATCGGCACCTCGCTCGTGCTGGTGCTGGCGGTGATCTTCATCGGCCTGGGCGGGCGCAACGCCATCCTGGTGGCCCTGGCCATCCCCTTCTCCATGCTGATGGGCATCATCATCCTCCACTCGACCGGGGAAACCCTCAACATGATGGTGCTCTTCTCCCTCATCCTGGCGCTGGGCATGCTGGTGGACAACGCCATCGTCATCGTCGAGAACATCTACCGCCATTACTCCCTGGGCCTGCCGCGGGCCAAGGCCGCCGTCGTCGGCACCACCGAAGTCATGTGGCCGGTCATCACCTCCACCGCCACCACCGTCGGCGCCTTCTTCCCCCTGCTCTTCTGGCCGGGAATCATGGGCCAGTTCATGAGCTTCCTGCCGCGCACGGTCATCATCGTCCTGCTCTGCTCGCTCTTCGTCGCCCTGGTCATCAACCCCACCCTCGCCGCCCTGACCATGCGCCTCAAACCCGGCGCCAGAACCACCATCGACCCCGAATCCCAGCGCCCCACCTACTGGCTGGTCCGCCGCTACCAGACCGTGCTCGAATTCCTCCTCGCCCACCGGCACTGGACCCTGGCCACCTCCTTCTGCCTGCTCGTCTTCATCCTGGCCCTCTACGGGGCATTCGGCGCCGGCGTGGAACTCTTCCCCCCCACCGATCCCGACAATGTGAACTGCAGCATCACACCCCCCGAGGGAATCTCCCTGGCCGAATCCGACCGCCTCAGCCGGGAAATGGAGGCCCGCCTCTTCGGCAAACCCGGCAGCGGTTTCGACCAGCCCGTGCCGAATCTCAAATTCGCCAGCGTCGTCGTCGGCCTGGCCGGCGTCGGCGATGCCGGCGGCGGCGGCCTCGCCGAGGACAACAGCGGCCCCGTCAAGGTCCAGGTCGAGTTCGTCGACCGGGAACTCCGCACCGAACCGACCACCGAGACCATCAAGAAGATGCGGCTGCGCTTCGACGGCATCGACGACCGGGGCCAGCGCGTGGCCCCGCCCCTGTTCGGAGCCGACTACGACGTGATCCTCCCCCAGGAAGGCCCCCCCACCGGAGCCCCCGTCTCCATCAACATTTTCGGCGAGGACCTCAACGAAATGACCCGGGTGGTGAACGACATGAAGCGGATCATGGCCGCCGTGCCCGGCACGGTGAAGCCAACCGACGACGCGGTCACCGCCCAGCCCACCATCGAGTTCCTGATCGACCGTTCCCGCGCGGGCATGCACCGGCTCGACCAGGGCACCATCGCCAGCATCATCCAGGTCGCCGTCGGCGGCATGCGCACCGGCACCTTCGGACACGGCGACGACGAGCAGGACATCCTGCTCCGTCTCCCCCCCGAATACCGCTTCGACCTCGACCGGCTGAAAAACGTGACCATCCCCATGACCGAGGGGCAGGCCGTGCCGATCATCTCGACCGCCAGCGCCGAGCTGGTTCCCGGCCCGGTGACCATCAAGCACAGCGGCAAGCGCCGGGTGCTCAACGTCTCCGCCGACGTCCAGCCCGGCATCCGCCAGGATTCCGATATCCGCCACACCTTCCAGGAGCAGGTCGCCAAGCACCACTTCCCCCCCGGCATCACCTACGAGTTCGGCGGTGCCGCCGAGGAGGAAGCCGCCGCCACCAGCTTTCTGGGCAAAGCCTTCGTCATCGCCCTCTTCATCATCCTGATGGTGCTGGTGTTGCAGTTCAACTCGGTGTCGATATCCGGCATCGTGCTCTGCTCGGTGATTCTTTCCCTGATGGGCGTCTTCGCGGGCCTGCTCATCCTCCGCGCCCCCTTCGGCATCATCATGACCGGCATCGGCGTCATCTCCCTGGCGGGCGTGGTGGTGAACAACGCCATTGTCCTGCTCGACGCCATCGCCCAGTTCGAGCAGCGCGGGCAGAAAGCCTACGTGGCCATCGTCAGCGCCTGCATGATCCGCTTCCGCCCCGTCCTGCTCACCGCCGTCACCACCATCCTCGGCCTCCTGCCCATGGCCCTGAAGCTCAACTGGGACTTCCGCACCATGACCATGCAGTTCAACACCAAATCCTCCCAATGGTGGCAATCCATGTCGCTAACGGTCATCTTCGGCCTGCTCGTGGCCACCATCCTCACCCTCGGCATCGTCCCCGCCCTCTACCTCGAATACGCCAGCCACCGCGACCGTCTCCGCCAGCGCGCCGAAGAAACCCCCGTCTGACCCAGGCGGAAACATACCGGCCTTCGGTTTCGCCCCCCACCTTGAACTGACGGCCCAAGGTACACCTTGCCGCCCTCTGCTACCACCCGAATGCCAAGTGGGCATGCGGAATGGTTTCCGGCATGGCAAGGACGCGCCGCCCATCTGTCCATACGGTCCATCCCAACGCCCGCATCGCGCAAGCCCCCGTGTCCATCCCGTCCGCCTCGATCCGCGCGCATTCCAAACGGGAAGGTGGCCGGAGCTTCCAGCTCCGGAATCGCGCTGAAGAACCGGAGCAGGATGCTCCGGCCACTCCCTCCCAGCTTCCACTTGGGCTGACGGCCAAGGACCGATATGCCGCCCTCCAAGGAGGGCTCAATTCTATTTTTCGCCATCCCCAGGGCTTCCCGCCGCTGGGCTACGATATACCGCCCTCTGCAAGGGCTCGAATACCAAGACCGGCTGCCGCCAAACTCCAGGGGACGATGCCGACAGCACCGTCCCCTGGCTATGGTGGCGTCCGCCTATTCGAGTTCGAGGAACTGACTGACGTCCCGGCTGGCGCCGGTGGCGGCCGAGGTGGTGAGGATGCTGTAGGCGAGCAGGGCCTCGGACACCTTGCGGTTGCGGTTGGGCTTCCAGGCGCATTTGCCCAGTTTCTGCATCGCCGCGCGGCGCTCGGCAAGCTGCTCGTCGGTCAGCTTCACGTTGATGGTCCGCTCGATGACATTGATCTCGATGATGTCGCCGTCCTTGAGCAGGCCGATGTTGCCGCCGGCGGCGGCTTCGGGGGAGACATGGCCGATCGAGAGGCCGGAGGTGCCGCCCGAGAAGCGCCCGTCCGTGATCAGGGCGCAGGCCTTGTCCAGATGGCGGGTTTTGAGGTAGCTGGTGGGATAGAGCATCTCCTGCATGCCAGGGCCGCCCTTCGGGCCTTCGTAGCGGATGACGACGATGTCGCCCTCCTTGATCTTGTCCCCGAGAATGAACTCGCAGGCCTGTTCCTGGGAGTCGAGCACGCAGGCCCGGCCGGAGAATTTGAGGATGCTGGCGTCCACTCCCGCCGCCTTCACGATGCAGCCGTCCTGGGCCAGATTGCCGTAGAGGACGCAGAGCCCGCCGACCTTGCTGTAGGCGTGGTCGAAGTCGCGGATGCAGCCGGTGGCCGCGTCGAGATCGGGCTCGGCATAGGTGGTGGACTGGGCGAAGCCCTGGTTGCAGATGCGGCCGCCGGGAGCGGCGAGCGCCCGCGCCCGCGCCGCTTTGTCGGCCTTGGCGGAGCGAATGTCGCTGACTTCGAGCTGGCAGCCCATGCTCAGGCCGGAAACGGTCGGGCAGTCGCCGTTGATGAGTCCGTGGCGGGCCAGTTCGCCGAGAATGGCGGGAATGCCGCCGGCCCGGGACACGTCCTCCATGTGATAGTGGGAACTCGGGGCGACCTTGCAGATGCAGGGCACCTTCCGCGAGATGCGGTCGATGTCGGCCATGGTGAAATCCACCCCCGCCGAACGGGCGATGGCGAGGATGTGGAGGACGGTGTTGGTGGAGCCGCCCATCGCCACGTCCAGAGTCATCGCGTTCTCGAAGGCCGCCTTCGCGGCGATGTTGCGGGGCAGCACCGACTCGTCGCCCTTCAGATAATAGGCGTTGGCCATCTCGACGATGCGCCGGGAGGCGGTCTCGAAGAGGGTGCGGCGCAGGGTGTGCGAGGCCAGGAGGGTGCCGTTGCCGGGCAGGCCCATGCCCAGGGCCTCGACCAGACAGTTCATGCTGTTGGCGGTGAACATGCCCGAGCAGGAGCCGCAGGTGGGGCAGGCGGCCACCTCGATCTCGCGCAGGTCGGCGTCCGACACGCTCGGATCGGCCCCGAACACCATCGCGTCGATCAGGTCCAGCTTCAGCTCGCCCTTGGTGGTCGTCGCCTTGCCCGCCTCCATCGGCCCGCCGGTCACGAAAATGGTCGGGATGTTCAGCCGCATGGCGGCCATGAGCATGCCGGGGGTGATCTTGTCGCAGGAGGAGATGCAGACCAGCGCGTCCGCGCAGTGGGCGTTGACCATGTACTCGACGCTGTCGGCGATGACCTCGCGGCTGGGCAGGCTGTAGAGCATGCCGTCGTGGCCCATGGCGATGCCGTCGTCGATGGCGATGGTGTCGAATTCGAGGCCCACTCCGCCCGCTTCGTCGATCATCTTCTTGACCATCTGGCCGTAGGCGTGCAGATGGACGTGGCCGGGCACGAACTGGGTGAAGGAGTTGGCGATGGCGACGATGGGTTTCTTGAAATCCTCGTCGCGCAGGCCGTTGGCGCGCCACAGCGCCCGCGCCCCGGCCATTTTCCGGCCCTGGGTGGTGGTGGCGCTGCGATAGGTTCCGGGAGTGCTCATGGTGCGATTCCTCGACATGAATGGAAAAAAGGCAAATGCGTTTCGAAATGTAGCGGGATGGAGGCGTCTTGCAACGTCTGCCGGAATGCCGCCGCTTGACGTTCTTCCGCTAGGCAAGTACTCTCCTTTCTCCGCATACAGTATCACCCTATGCGCCAGGGTACCCATGAAATCCATCCACGCCTCGATGCATTCCGCTGTGCTCGCCGTTCTGCTGACCACTTGGCTTGGGGCGCAGCCTGCCGACTTGGCGGGTGCCAGCGGCATCCGGGCCGGGCTGGCCGTCCAGGCGGGCTGCCGGGATGCCGCCGGGCTCCTCGACCTGGCCAGGGAACCGGGCCTGCTGGTCCACGGATTGGTCATGGACGGGCAGGTGGCCGCCGTGCGGGAGGCGCTTCGCGCGGCGGGAGCCGAGGCGCGGGTCAGCGCGATGGCCTGGCAGGGTAGCCCCCTCCCCTATGCGGACGGCATGGTGAACCTGCTGCTGGTCGATCCGGCAACCGCGTTGCCCGAGGAAGAGATCAAACGGGTCCTGGCCCCTTTCGGCGTGGCCTATACCCAGCAGGATGGCACCTGGGCAGCCTACCGCCAGCCTTGGCCGGAGGATTTCGACGAATGGTCCCATTCCCGCTACGACGCCACCGGCAACGCGGTCAGCCGGGACCAGCAGGTCGGCCCCCCGCGTTTCGTCCAGTGGGAAGCGGGGCCTCGCTGGAACCGGGGGGTGAAAACCAGCAGCATGGTCGCCCAGCGCGGACGTATCTTCTATATTCTCGACGACTCGCACTTTGCCGTCACGGAGCGGAGCTGGTCGCTTATCGCCCGCGACGCCGGCAACGGCCTTCTCCTCTGGCGGCACGAGCTGCCGACCTGGAGCGGCTCGCGCGGCGGCAAGAAGGTCGGTCCCGCCCAAGTCCACCGCCTGCTGGTCGCCGAGGGCGATCGGGTCTACGCTCCCCTGGCGGACGCCGCCCCGGTCAGCCAGCTCGACGCGGCCAGCGGCCGGGTTCTGCGCACCTACGCGGAAACGGAACGGGCCGAGGAAATCCTCGTGGCCGGCGGCGTGCTCGTCGCTCTGGTGAACCCCAACACCCCCACCGGCCTGCGGCGGGGAGTCGAACAGGACATGTTCGTGCTCGCCTTCGCTCCGGAATCCGGCGACTTGCTCTGGCGGCACCAAGCCAGGATGATCCTGCCCATGACTCTGGCCGCCGACGACAGCCAAGTCGTCTTCCATGACGGCAAATCCATCCAAAGTCTCGATCTCAAGACCGGCACTCCCCGCTGGACCTCGCCGCCGACCGGGCAGCAGATCGCCTTCGCCGACAATGCCGACTCCGACCAGCCCGGCGCCACGGGAAATACCATCCTCCTCGCCCCCCAGTTCGCCCCGACTCTGATCATCTACGACGAGGTGGTGGCCTTCGCGGGAGGCCGCCAGCTCAACGTGGTGGCCGCAACCGATGGTCGGGAACTCTGGCGCGCGGACTACGCCCCCTCGAACTACTCGGTCCCCGTGGACCTCTTCGGCTTCGGCGGCAAACTCTGGGGGCCCGATGCGGAGATGAACCTCTGGCGTCCCCTGGACGACAATGTGGACATGAACGCCTACGACCCGCTGACCGGCGAACTCGCGGCCCGCGCCCAGGGCGACTACGGCTTCCGTTTCCAGCATCATCGCTGCCATCAGATGAAGGTGGTGAACGGGCAGGTGATGGCCGCCCGGGCCGGCATCGAATTCCTCGACACCGCCACCGGCAAGCTGGCCGCCCAGCATTGGGTGCGCGGGAGCTGCTACTACGGAGTCATGCCCGCCAACGGCCTGCTCTATGTGCCCCCCCACGACTGCGCCTGCTTCATCCGGGCCAAACTCTCCGGCTTCATGGCCCTGAATACCCGTCCCCCCGCCCGGCCCCTGCCGGTTCCTGCCGAAGCACGGCTCGAACGCGGCCCCGCCTATGGGCAGATTCCCGAACGGACGGGGGAAAGCCAAAGCGGCGACTGGCCGACCTACCGTCACGACCCGGCACGCTCTGGACGCAATCCCGTCCAGGTGGACCCCAACCTCCTGCTCGGCTGGCAGACCCCGCTCGGCGGCACACTCACCAGCCCGGTCGTCGCCGAAAGCCGCGTCTATCTGGCCGACACCGACGCCCGCCGCCTCCACGCCCTCGACGCCGCCTCCGGCAAGCCCCTGTGGTCCTTCGCCTTCGACGCCCGCGTGGACTCGCCCCCCACCGTCCACCAGGGACTCGTCCTGTGCGGCTCGCGGGACGGCGCGGTGGTTGCTCTCCGGGCCGAGGACGGCGCGCTCGTCTGGCGTTTCCGGGCCGCTCCCGACCAACGCCTGATCGTCTCCCGCGAACAGCTCGAATCCCCCTGGCCCGTGCCCGGCAGCATCCTCGTGGCCGGTGAAACCGCCTACTTCGCGGCCGGCAAGTCCTCCTATCTCGATGGCGGCATCCGCTTCTACGGGCTCGATGCGCGGACCGGCCGGGTGGTCGCCGAACGGACTCTCACGACCTTGGCCGCCGACGGTGCCCAGCTCTTCGACGAGGAGGGAGTGGACGGCTATCTGAACGACATCCTCGCCAGCGACGGCGAACGCCTCTTCATGCGTCATCAGATTCTCGATCTGGCGGGGGAAGCCCAGGCAGGTCCCGTCACCCATCTGCATAGTCCCGATGGCTACCTCAGCGCCGACACCACCTCCCGCCTGCTCTGGACCTACGCGCCCGTCTACACCTCGCCCCATCAAGGCGCCTTCTACGACCAACGAGTCAGCCGCATGCTCTATCCTTCCGGACGCATCCTGGTCGAGGGCGAGGACAGCATCTACGGCTTCGGCCAGAACCACTATGCCGAAGCCAACCACAATCCCGGCGGACAATGGGCGCTCTTCGCCGCCCCCAAGGAACCGGTGGTCCCTCTCGGTCTCACCGCTCGGGAAAAGCTCGCCCTGGCACGGGCGGGCAAAACCTCCGTTCCCTTCCGCTGGTCCGCCCCGGTCCCCATCCAGGCCTGGGCCATGGTGCGGACCGAAAATCTGCTCTTCGTGGCCGGGCCGCGCGGCAGCGGCACGATCCCCCATGCCGCACTCGAAGGCAAGGCAGCGGCCCTGCTCCTGGCGGTGAATCCCGCCGATGGCAGCGTCGTCGCCGAAATGGCCCTCCCCGCCATGCCCGTGTGGGACGGTATGGCGGCGGNNGGTCGCGCGGGCACCCCGTTGACCGCGGCGGGCTGGCAGGTCAAGCTGCCGCCGCTCGAAGAAGCCCCGGAACCCGGCCTGGTCGGGCGCTGGCGCTTCGACGAAGGCGGCGGTCTCCTGGCCCGCGACTGCTCGGGAAAAGGCCACCACGCCATGGTGGCCGGGAACTGGGCGAAAGGCGCATTCGGCACCTGTCTCATCGCGGCGGGAGCGCCCCAGGCCGCCACCATCCCGGATGCGGAACACCTCCATTTCGGCACCGGGGACTTCACCCTTGCCCTTTGGGTCAAAGTGGACGGGCATGACGTTCGCCTGCTGGGCAAGGAAGCCTTCCCGGAAAACTGGTGGGTGATGAACCTGCTCCCCAACGGACGGGCCGAACTGGTCCTCGGCGAAGGCCGGGGCGCGGGACAAAGCGTGCGTCCCGCCACCACCCAGACTGTCCCCACCGACGCCTGGACCCATCTGGTCGCCGTCGCCGACCGTCAGGCAGGCGAGGTGCGCTGGTATCTCAACGGCACCCTCGACAGCACCACCCCCATCCCCGCCACCATGAACAAAGGTCTGCACGGAGCCGGCCAAGAAATCTCCATTCCCTCCTCGCACAAACCCTTCCGCGGGCTGATCGGAGACTTCCGCATCTACCGGCAAGCCCTGCCCCCCGAGCGCGTCCTCGAACTCTACCGGGAGCAGTCCAAACAACGCGCCAGCACCGCCTTCGAACGGGCGGATTAGCCACTGCCCTGCCCCCTCGCCCGGTTCTACCCCCCCGCGCCAGCAGCAGTTCTGGCGCGACGGCCTCGAACACCTTTCCGGCCTTGAGCGGCACAGGAGCTTGCGACTCAATCAGCGACATTTTCCGCCCCCCTCCAGAACAACATGGATGAAACCCATCTGGAATTAAGCTCCCTAGCATGGTATGCTACGCGGAAACAAACACCTCCCATTCTGGCAATCCCAGCAGATAGATGCTCTTCAATACCGTCCAGTTTGCGCTCTTCTTCCTGGTCGTCTATGGTCTCTATCTGCTGTGCTCGCACCGGCTCCAAAATCGTCTTCTTCTGGTTGCAAGCTATGTCTTCTATGGCTGCTGGGACTGGCGCTTCCTCTCCCTTATCGCCATCTCTACGGTCATTGACTACACCTGTGGGGCGGGAATCCACCAAAGCCAAGGGAGGAAGAGACGGATATTCCTTCTGGTAAGCATGTTCGGAAATCTTGGTATCCTTGGCTTTTTCAAGTATTACAATTTCTTTGCCGACAGCCTAGTGTCTGTGTTTGCCGCGTTTGGCCTGGAGGTGGGGCTCGGTTCGCTGCAAATCATCCTCCCGGTGGGAATCTCGTTCTACACGTTCCAGACGATGAGCTATACGATCGACATCTACCGGGGCAGGCTGGCCCCGTGCCGGGACTTCTGGGACTTCGCACTGTTCGTGGCCTTCTTCCCGCAGTTGGTGGCCGGCCCCGTGGAGCGGGCTACCAACCTTATCCCGCAGGTGACCAACCCCCGCCGCGTGACGGTGGATCAGGTGGCGGAAGGAATCTTCCTGACCGTGTGGGGCTTGTACAAAAAGGTCGTCATCGCCGACAATCTCTGCCTGACAGTGGACCGACTCTTCGCAAGCAGCGATCCTGGCAGCGCGGAGATCGCCGTGGGCGTGATCTTCTTCGCCTTCCAAATCTATTGCGACTTTTCTGGCTACTCCGACATCGCCCGGGGTATTTCGAAGCTGATGGGGTTCGAGTTAATGCTCAACTTCGATCTTCCCTACCTGGCGCGTAGCCCGCAGGAATTCTGGCGGAGATGGCACATCAGCCTCTCGACCTGGCTCCGCGACTACCTCTACATCCCGCTGGGCGGAAACAGAAAGGGCGCACGTAGAACCTATATCAACCTCTGCCTGACAATGGTTCTCGGCGGACTTTGGCACGGTGCTGGCTGGACATTCGTGCTCTGGGGACTGTATCACGGTGTCCTGCTGATGCTGTACCGCTGGATCGAAGAGCGCCGTCTGCTTCCGCTGCCCCGGGAAGGCGCGATATGGCGCAACCGTGGGCTGTGGCTGTGCCAGTGGGGTGCCATGTCATGCCTGACGCTCGGCGGTTGGCTGATCTTTCGGGCGGAGTCTCTCGGTCAGCTAATCCACTTGTCTACCGGGTTGTTCGCGACCCCCTCAATCATGGTTCTGGCTCAAGGCGGGGCCAAGTTTCTGCTCTACGCCTGGCTCCTTCTCGTCGTCCAATCCTTGCAGTGGAGAACCGGCGACTTGCTCATTGTCACAAGAGCCCCCCTGTGGGCGCAAACGCTCTTCTACCTCTGCTGCTACTATATGATTGCCATTTTCGGGGCATTCGAGGCCAATGCGTTCATTTACTTTCAGTTCTAAGGATCATCGTATCCTGGCCTTCCTGCTGGCCACCGCACTCTTCGTCTCGCTTGAACTTACGCTCAGCCGAGTGCTGCCAAACCCCGCTCGCGACGAGCTTCAGCGGTATCGGGCGAAAGTTTTGGCAACCCCCTCGGCGATTCAGGTCATGGGGGATTCGGCAGCCTACTTCGGCGTATCCTGCGAAGCACTGGCCGCGTCGCCGGCCAGCGAGGGAAAATCATACGCAATGCTGGCCGCAGCGGGCACCGGCCCGCTCTTCGCGTATTTCGTCCTGAAGAAGCAAATTGAAAATGGCGTAGTACCCGAGGTGATCGTGTATCTCCCATCCCCCCACACCTTCGCCAGCTCCCGATTGCCGAAGTTCGTTGCCTGCTACGCGACGTGGAAGGAAGTGTGGACAACGGCTTGCGGCACCCGAGAATTGTCAGATATCACGTACGGACTGCTGTGTCGGGGTTCTTACTCTCTGCGCTACCGGGAGGAGCTTGCCTCGCTGATTCGGGACCGAGACCGGGGAGTCTTGGTGCGGTTGGGACTGGCAACGGTTAGCGCGAATACCGATCCGGGCATGGCATCGAGCAAGGAAGAGCCCGGGAAAAAGGTTTTCACAAGCAAGGACATCTCCCCCAGTACGTACGGCAAGCCGTTCTCGGTTCTACCCGTGAATCTCTGGGCATCCCGGCGATTCCTGGAACTGGCTGCCGAGAACCGAATCCCGGTGTTCTGGTCGCTGATGCCAGTGCCCGAGATCGTCCGGGAGTCACGGGCAGGGTTCGATTTTGACCAAACGTATGAGGCTTATGTGACATCCCTTTGTACAGGGTGCTCGGCTGCGGGTGGAACTCTCAACCTTTTTGCTGTCCTCCAACGCCCCCCAGTCTATGGCGACGACCATTTCCTCGATCCCACGCATTTGAACCCCTATGGACGGAAGAGGTTCACCATGGAACTTGCTGACCAACTGTTCCCGGTCCTGAATCACCTCGGGGGACGAGTGGCGGCAGAGTAGCAATCCCCTGTCTTGGTTCGCCGTGAACCGGACAATTGACCTGCCGTCCTCCAAGATAGCGGGTGCCGCCTGGTTGCGGTCGGTTGCCACGTCACTGATCACACTGCCCGCCGCTCCGTCAAGCCCATCCGGGCAGGCGCTGCCCGGAGCGGACGCATGCCGCCCCGGATC
>LVAZ01000315.1 GCA_001603055.1 Victivallales bacterium Lenti_02 | reverse complement strand
GTTCGAGGCCATGCCCCCGGCCGCCGTCCCCGTCCATGCCGCCGCCGCGCCCGCCGCCGCCGCGCCCGCCGCGCCCGCCGCCGCCCCGGCCGATGCCATCACCGCCCCCATCGTCGGCACCTGCTATCTGGCCCCCGCACCCACCGCCCCGGCCTTCGTGAAAGTGGGCGACACGGTGACTGCCGACACGGTGGTCTGCATCATCGAGGCCATGAAAGTGATGAACGAAGTGAAGGCCGAGCGCAGCGGCGTGATCAAGCGCGTCCTCGCCGAGAACGCCCACGCCGTCGAGTACGGCCAGCCCCTCTTCGAAATCGCCTCCGCCTAGCCCACGCCGGAACCTCACCGCCTATGTTCTCCAACATTCTCATTGCCAACCGCGGCGAAATCGCCCTGCGCATCGTCCGCGCCTGCCGCGAACTGGGCATCCACAGCGTGGTCGCCTACTCGCAGGCCGACGAACGGACCCTCGCCGTCGAGCTGGCCGACGAGGCCATCTGCATCGGGCCGCCCCCCGCCAGCGCCAGCTACCTGCTGGTGGAGCGCCTGATCGCCGCCGCCGAAGTCTGCAACGTGGACGCCATCCATCCGGGCTACGGCTTCCTGGCCGAAAACCCCCACTTCGCCGAAGTCTGCGGCCAGTGCAACATCACCTTCATCGGCCCCAGCCCCGCCGCCATCCGCCGGATGGGCAACAAGGCCGAGGCGCGCAAAACCGCCGCCGCCGCCAACGTCCCCATCATCCCCGGCAGCCCCGACATCATCGACAGCGACGAGAAGGCCCTGGCCCTCGCCCGCGAGATGGGCTACCCCGTCATGGTCAAGGCCTCCGCCGGCGGCGGGGGCAAGGGCATGCGCGTGGTCCACAACGACGGCAGTCTGGTGCAGAACTTCCACGCCGCCCGCATCGAGGCCGAAAAGGCCTTCGGCCTGGCCGACGTCTACATCGAGAAGCTGATCGAGCGGCCCAAGCACGTCGAAATCCAGCTCATCGGGGACAAGCACGGCAACGTGGTCCACCTGGGCGAGCGCGATTGCAGCTTCCAGCGGCGCCACCAGAAACTCATCGAGGAATCCCCCTGCGCCCTCCTCGATCCGGAACTGCGCGCCGAGATGGGCGCGGCGGCCGTCCGCGTGGCCAAGACCGTCGGCTACGCCACCGCCGGCACCGTCGAGTTCCTCCTCGGCGCCGACCGCAGCTACTACTTCATGGAAATGAACACCCGCATCCAGGTGGAGCATCCGGTGACCGAGATGGTGACCGGCATCGACCTGGTGCGGGAGCAGATTCTCACCGCCGCGGGCGAGCCCCTGAGCTTCACCCAGGACGAGGTCCGGCTCAGCGGCCACGCCATCGAAGTCCGCATCAACGCCGAGGACCCGCACCGCAACTTCGCCCCCTGCCCGGGGACCATCGAGATCTACGGCGTCCCCGGCGGCCCCGGCGTGCGGGTCGATTCCCATGCCTACAGCGGCTACACCATCCCCCCCTACTACGACAGCATGATCGGCAAGCTGATCGTGCATGCGCCGAACCGCGAACAGGCCATCCTCCGCGCGCGGCGCGCCCTGGGCGAGTTCCTGATCCACGGCGTCACCACCACGGTGGACTTCGCCGGCACCCTGCTCGACATGGAACCGTTCCGTTCCGGGCACTATGATACGGGAACCCTCGAACGCTGGATCGAGTCTACCCGTAGTTGAAGACCCACCCCAAACCGCAGGAGGCACCCCATGAGCCCTGACAAAGCGAAAGCCAACCGCGCCGCCCAGACCCCGGTCGACCCCATCGCCGCCTCGCGGGAGGCCGCCGCCATCATCTGCGAGGACGAGAACGACACCGGCGCCATCCGCATCTCGGAGAACGTCGTCGCCGCCATCGTCCACAAGTACGTGCTCGAAGTCGAGGGAGTGGTCCGTTTCGCCAGTGGCAGCCTCGTGGGCAACATCGGCGAATTCTTCGGGCGTCCCGACCCCGACAAGAAACTGCTGGTGGACCTCGCGGACGAATGCGTCAACATCAGTGTCAGCATCGTGCTCGAATTCGGCGTCCACATCCCCACCGTCGCCAGCGAGGTCCAGACCGTGGTCCGGACCAAGGTCGAGGAACTGACCGGCAAGCAGGTCATGAAGGTGAACGTCACCGTCCAGGACCTCGAGGAGCCCAAGACGGAGGACGAGGAAGGCGTGCCGCTGGGCGGCGCCGGAATCGAATAGGGGGCGCATGCCATGGGCAGCCTGGACCGGCTCAAAGACCAACTGCGCGGCTACTGCGAGTCCATCGGCGACTACTGGGCGACGGGGATCGACGACGGTTTCCTCTCCGGCTTCTCCGTCGGTGCGCTTCTGCTCCTGCTGATCTGCCTGCTGGTGATCCTGCGCCGTCAACGCAACCGCTGCCGCGGCGTGCGGATCGACGGCGAGGGCGGCACCCTGTTCATCAGCGTCGTGGCCGTGCGGGAATTCGTCCGCCGGCTGGTCCAGGAATTCCCCGGCGTCTCGTTCCATTCGCTGGAGCTGAACCGGCGCAAGCAGGGCTACGGCTTCGAGGTGTCCCTGGACGTGGCGCCGGACACCGACATGCCCGCCCTGCAGGGACTGCTCAACCAGCGCCTGCGCTCGGAGACGGGCCGCCGGCTGGGACTCGAAGGCCAGGTGGCCGTGGTCGATGTCACCATCCACCGGTTGCTGGCCGACGGCAAGAAATGGCGCCGCCGCCAGGAGACGGCGGTCGGGAAGGACGATTCGCCGGAGGCTGACGACCAGCCGCCGCTCGAACCGCCCTACTAGAGTCAACCGGGAGAGCGAGCCTAGTCGTGCAGGAACTGGGCCCGCTCGAATTCGAGCACCACGCGGAGCACGTCGGCCGGATTTTCGCAGACTAGGCACTGGGCAAGGAAGTCCCGGTTCCGGAGCAGCTTGGCCATCCGCCCCATAAGGTGCAGGTGGATTTCGATGTTCTGGCAGCAGAGGAGGAAAAACAGATGGACCGGCTTGCCGTCCACCGCGCCGAAATCAATGCCCCGCCGGGAACGCCCGAAGACGATCATGGCCGGAGCCTTGAGGGTGGCGACCGGGTCCCGCGGATGGGGAATGGCCACGCCGTTGCCGACGCCGGTGCTGAGCAGTTGCTCGCGCGCCAGGCACTTGGCCCGCAGGCTCTCGACCTCCATCACCAGCTTGCCGAGCAGGTCGCACGGAGTCAGCTCCTCGATCACCCCCTCCATCTGCGTGGCCTGCATGTCCATGACCATGCGGTCCTCGGCCATCATCCGGCTCACCGGAATGCTCAGATACGAACGCGCCAGGCTCCCCAGCGATTCCTCGCCCTCCACCTCGACACCCTCCTCGGGGGGAAAGAACAACCCGTCGATCTGGCTGCTGTTGAACCGCCATTGCCCGCCGATCTTGGCCCCCTGGACCTGCCCGGTCTTGAGCATCCGCAGAATGGTCCGCTCATTCACCCGCAGGTAGTCGGCAAGTTCGCGCAGTGTCAGAATCATCGGCGTACCTCCTTGAAGGGTTGCAAAGGCTCGGTTTCACATGGAATGTAGATGGATAGTCGTTTGCCTTGGCGATCCGTCTGTTATGACAAGAACGGACAATGCGGTCGTTTTGTTGGTTTCGGAGCGACAATAGTGGAAGAATTAACCTGCTACAAGTTTTTCCCGCCGGTTTTTTTCCGTCGCAGTGTTCTTTTTCTTCTGCTGCTGGTCGGGCCTGGGCTTTCGGCAAACGAGCTGATTCCCCTGCACAATGGGCGCTCCATCGAGGGGCAGGTGATCATCGCGGGGCGGGCGGCCCTGGTGGTGCGGCTCCGCTCGACCGGGCAGGAGGTGAGTCTGAACTGGGAGCAGGTGAGTCCCGACTTCCGTCTCCACCCCGCCTACCGGCCGCCGCCCGCGGTGCCGGAGGCGGCGGCGGAGGAGCCCCCGGTCCTGCGGCTGCCGCCGCGGGAGCCGGGACCGGTGCCGGAGNNGTTCGCCGTTCCGTTTCACGGCGCTGCTGGGCCTGGTCTTCCTGCTGTTCTGGGTGAACCTCTGGTCGGTCCGCATCGTCGGGCTCTGGGGACCGCAGGACAATCAGGCGCCCTGGCGGCTGCTGGCGGCGTTCTTCCTGGGGCCGCCGGTGGCCCT
>LVAZ01000314.1 GCA_001603055.1 Victivallales bacterium Lenti_02 | reverse complement strand
GCGACACCCTGGCCGCCATCTCGCGGCAATACTACGGGTCGGTGCGCTACTGGCCCCGGCTCCAGGAACACAACCGCGAAGCCCTGCGCGACAGCACCCGCCTGATCGTCGGGCAACGCCTGCGCATCCCGCCGGTGACGGAACTCCCCGGAACCAAGGAAGAGGAAGACCGCTGATGGCCGCTTCCGACAAATCCAACCATGCCCCGTCCGCCGCCCCGCCCCTGGCCGACGAATGGTCCGAGCTGTGCCGCCGGCGCGGAGACTTGCAGGTGGCGCTGCGCGCGGCGCTGAAGCAGACCGAGGCCGAAAGCCAGGAACTCGCCCACGCCCTGGTGGCCCTCCATGAAAGCCTCGGCTCGCTCGCCGCCGAAAACGAGGGCGAGGTGCCGGACGCCGAAACGGTCCGCCGCCTGCGCCGCAGGCTGCACGACGCGGGGATTCAACTGGCCCTCTTCGACCGTCGCCGCACAGCCGCCGAAACCGTTCCGGGGGGCCTGGCCTCCCTGCCCTTCCGCGATCTGGTCCGCCTGGGCGCGACGTTCTTCCTGCCTCTGATCGTGGCCCTGCTGGCGGCCGCGCTGATTGTCGCCTTCGGGCTGGAAATGGCCCTGGGAGGGCCATAAGGTAGGAGCATGCCGAAGCCAGCCGCCAATCCGAAGAAAGACCTCAAGAAGCTCGCCACCTACCTGAGCGCCCGCACGGACCACCGCTTCCGGCGCAAGGGGAAAGTCTCCTACAGCGAGAACCAGTGGCGCTCGCGCCTGTACGTGTTCGCCGTCCTGCTGGCGACCGTCGGACTCTGGAGCCTCTGCCGCGAATTCTTCTGACCCCTCCCCGCCCGCCGCTTCGTCAAATCATGCAACTTGCGGCAGCGCCGAGGGTCGATACGTTTCCCTACTCACGGACATTCAGCCAACTGCGAACCATGACCGACAAAGCCGCCAATCCTTTGCGCTCCTTCGCCTCGTCGCTGACGAGCTGGGCGCTCGCGGCCTTGGTTCTGGCGACGGTGACCATGAGTCTGGTGCCCTGCCGGCGCCAAACCGCCAGGATCAAGGCCCAGGCGGTTCCGGCGACTTGCTGCGGCGCGGCCCATGCCGGGTGCGGGAAGGCGACGGCAAACCCCTCCCGCGCCGCGCCGCAATCTTGTCCCGACTGCGACGGCAGTTGCGTCCTGCGCTGTCAATCCACGGCCTTTTTTCCCTTGCAGACCCAGAGCGTCGTCAGGGAGTCGGCGCCGACGGCTAACCTCTGGTTGGATGCCGAACCGTCGTTCCGGTTTGCAGATGGCTTTGGTATGCCGGGACGGACTGCGGCGCGAGGGGCACCCCCGCCAGCATCCGTCCGTCTGTGGCTCTGCGTGTTCCGGTGTTGAGGTTTGGGTTTTTCGCGTTCCCCTATCCGGGAATCGACTGAACCCATCCACTCACCGGAGACATGTGTTCCATGCGTTCCTCACCTCTCCTTGCCGTCGGCCACGGAGCCGGTTCCGGCGGCGAACCCACAACTGATTCCTCCATTCCCCGCCCGCGTTTCCGCTGGAGCACGCGGGTGCTGGTGCCGACCAGCCTGATCGGGGGCATGGGGGTTCTGCTCCTGGCCTCGGCCTGGTCCTCGCTGGCCCCGGCCCTGACCGTGCAGACGGAACTCGCCGTCCTCAAGACGGTCGCCGCCCAGACCGCCGGAACGGTGGTCGTCCAGGCGGCGGGCTGGCTCGAAAGCGACCCCTATCTGGTCCGGGTGACCAGCCTCACCAACGGCGTGGTCGAGGAGATTCTGGCCCTCGAAGGCGACCGGGTCGCGGGGGGACAGCTTCTGGCCCGTCTCGTGCCCGACGACGCCCGCTTGGCCCACGCGGCCGCCTTGGCCGAGCTGGACCTGCGCCAGGCGGCCGTGGCCGAGGCCCGCACCCGCCTGACGGCGGCCCGGACAACCTGGGAGAACCCGGTCGACCGCGAACGGCAGGTGGCGGTCGCCGACGCCAGTCTGGCGGAAACCCGCGCCCGGATCGCCCGCATGCACCAGGAGATCGAGCGCCAGCAGGTCGTCCTGGAACAGGCCGGGCGCACCCATCGCCGGATGCAGGAACTGGGCACCGCCAAGGTGAGCCCGACCGCCGAAGTCGAGGAGGCCGAGACCGCCTTCCGCAGCCAGACCATCGCCCTCGATGAACTGCGCCATGCCCTGGCCGAAACCACGGCCGCCGAGGCCCGCCACCAGGCCGAACTCCACGCCGCCCGGCGGCACCTCGAACTCCGCATCGAGGAGCGCCGCGAGCTGGATGAGGCCGAGGCGGCGCTCCAGCGCGCCCAGGCCAGTCTGACCGCCGGCGAAGTCGCCGTCGCCAACGCCAAGCTGCATCTGGACCGCCTGGACATCCGCGCCCCCCGCGACGGACTGCTGGTGAGCCGCTACAAAAGCCCCGGCGACCGGGTCATGCTCGGCGGCGACAGCGAGAACGCCGCCACCCTCTTCAGCCTCTACGACCCCCGCTCCCTCCAGGTGCGCGTGGACGTCCCCCTGATCGACGCCGCGAAAATCGCCGTCGGCCAGCCCTGCGAAGTGGTCAGCGACGTGCTTTCCGAACGCCGCTTCCCCGGCCGGGTCACCCGGATTCTGCACCGGGCCGACATCCAGAAGAACACTCTCGAAGTCAAGGTCGCCCTCGACGACCCCGCCCCCGAGCTGCGCCCGGAAATGCTGGCGCGGGTCCGTTTCCTCGCCGCCGCGCAACCCGCCACCGCCGACCCGGTCGCCGCCGTCTTCGTGCCCTCCGACAGCCTCCGCGACGACCGTGTCTGGGTGGTAGCCGCCTTCGACGGCAAACGCGGCGCGGCAACCCCGCGCAGTGTCCGCAAAGGCCGGGAAATGGATGGCTGGACCGAGGCGGAAGGAATCCAGCCGGGCGACGTGATCATCCGCGCGCCCCTCGGCGACCTCCGTCCGGGCCAGCGGGTCCGTCCCGCCAACTGAAAGGAACCAGCCATGAGCTTCATCCAATGCCAGCAACTGACCCGCGTCTACCGGCGCGGCGACAATGAAATCCGCCCCCTCGACAGCCTTGACCTGACCGTGAAGCAAGGCGAATTCGTAGCCCTCATGGGCCCCTCGGGCAGCGGCAAGACCACCCTGCTCAACCTGATCGCCGGCATCGACCGGCCCACCTCGGGCAATCTGCTGGTCGGTGGCCGCGACATCTCCCGGCTGAGCACCGGGGAGCTGGCCCGCTGGCGTTCCCGGAACGTGGGCTACGTCTTCCAGCTCTACAATCTGATCCCGGTGCTGACGGCCTACGAGAACATCGAGGTGCCCCTGCTCCTCCAGCGCCTCTCCGCCCGCGAGCGCCACCAGCGGGTGGCCGGTGCCATGTCCCTGGTCGGCATCGCCGACCGCCACGACCACTACCCACGGCAGCTCTCGGGCGGGCAGGAGCAGCGCGTGGCCATCGCCCGCGCCATCGTGACCGATCCCCCCATCATCGTGGCCGACGAGCCGACCGGCGACCTCGACCGCCAGGCCGCCCGGCACATCATGGAACTGCTGCAGCGGCTGAACCGCGAGTTCGGCCGCACCCTCATCATGGTCACCCACGACGCCCGCTCGGCGGAGTATGCCGGCCGGGTGCTGCACCTCGACAAGGGGCGGCTGGCTCCGAACGAGCGGCAGGCGGTGAAGGAGCAGGCCTATGCTTCCGCCTAAATATCTGCCCATGGTCGCCAAGCACATCACCCGCCATCGCGGACGCACCTTCCTGACCCTGGCCGGCATCGCCACCACCGCCTTCCTCTTCTACGTGGTGCGCGTACTGAACGAGGCGGTCCGCTCGGCGACCGAAGCCAGTGCCGCCGACGCGACCCTGGTGGTCTACCGGCGCGACCGCTACTGTCCCTTTTCGAGCCGTCTGCCCGAGGACTACGCCCGCCAGATCGCCAAGCTGCCGGGGGTGCGCAGCGTCCTGCCCATGCAGATTTTGGTCAGCAACTGCCGGGCCTCGCTGGACGTGGTCACCTTCCGCGGCGTCCCCCCCGAGGCCTTCGCATCCACCGTGGGCCGGGAAATCGAGGTGGTCGAGGGCTCGCTGGCGGACTGGCAGCGGCGCGGCGACGCGGCGCTCGTCGGCCAACGGCTGGCCCAGCGCCGGGGTCTGCGGCCCGGCGACCGCTTCAGCATCGCCGGCGTGACGGTCACCGTGGCGGGAGTATTCCAGTCCCCCCATCCGGCCGACCGGGAGATCGCCTACACCCATCTCGAATTCCTCCAGCGCAGCAGCCGCGACATGCTGGGCACCGTGACCCAGTTCATCCTGACCGTGGACGATCCCCTGCTCCTCGACGAGGTGGCCCGCAGCGTGGACACCCATTTCGCCAGCGCCCAGGACCCCACCGCGACCTGGAGCGAAAAGGCCTTCACGGCCCGCGCCGTGGCGGACGTCATCGAGCTGGTCCAGGTGGCCTCCTGGCTGGGCTGGGGGGCGCTGGCCGCCGTCTTCGGCCTGGTGGCCAACGCCATCGGGCTCGCGGTCCAGGGCCGGGTCCGCGACCACGCGGTCCTGCAAACCCTGGGCTACGGCAAGGGCCTCATCGCCCGGCTGATCCTGGCCGAATCCGCGCTCCTGAGCCTGACCGGCGCGGTCGTCGGGCTGGCGGCGGGCATGGCGGTGCTGCACTGGGGCCGTTTCTCCTTCTCGATGGAGGGGCTGACCCTCCAGGCAAATGCCAGCATGGGCACGGCGCTGGCCGGGCTTGCCCTCTGCCTGGGTCTGGGCGTGCTGGCCGGGGTGTTCCCGGCCTGGCAGGCCAGCCGCCGCCCCATCGTCTCCTGTCTCCGAGCCGGATGAGGACTACCATGGCCTATCTTCCCTTCGACTACGCCGTCCGCAACCTCGGCCGCTCCCGGGGGCGGCTGGCCGCGATTCTCGGCGGCAGCACCCTGGTGGTGCTGATGCTGCTCACCGCCACCGCCTTCGTCCAGGGCATCCGCCGAACCCTTACCGTGAACGACAGCGACCGGAACGTGATCCTGCTCGGCACCGGCAGCGAAAGCAGCCTCGAACGCAGCCAGATCAGCGCGGGCGTGACCAGCCAGATTCTGGCCGGAATCGGCGGCATCCGCGAGCGTCTCGGGGTGCCCTACGTGTCGCCGGAGATCAACCTGGCCCTGGTGGCCCGCCGTTCCCCGGAACGGGCCGAGGAACTGCGGGCGGTCCTCCGGGGCATCACCCCCACCGCCTTCCTCGTCCACCCCAGAGTGCAGATTGTCGAGGGCACCATGCCCCGCGCCGGGCACAACGAGCTGCTGGTGGGCGCCCTCGCCGCCCGCAAACTGGACGTGCCCGAGGCCGACCTGGCCGTCGGGCGCTCCCTCTGGTTCGAGGGCCAGGAATGGCCCATCGTCGGGCAGTTCGTCGCGCCGGGCACGGTGCTGGAGGCGGAAATCTGGACCGGGCTGGGGGACTTGCAGGTGGCCTCCCGGCGGGACAACACCCTCTCCAGCGTCGTCGTCACCCTCGACACCGCCGAATTCGCCGACGTCGAGGCCTGGGCCACCATGCGCCTCGACCTCGAACTGGCCGCCATTCCCGAAGCCGCCTACTACGCCTCCCTGCGGCGCTTCTACCGTCCTATCCAGATGATGGTCTGGGCGACGGCGGCGC
>LVAZ01000313.1 GCA_001603055.1 Victivallales bacterium Lenti_02 | reverse complement strand
GTCTGGTAGGAACGGAGATTGGTGACCCGCAGCGGGTGGGAGCATCCCACCGAGAAAGTCAAGGCAACCACGGCGGCGGCGAACAAAAAGGGCTTCCGGAAAACTTGGTCCATGGTTCTCTCCGTATGGTTGTGACAACTCAAGAGGGGGCGTGCCTGCGGAACGATAGCTACGGCATGGCGGTTGGTCAACCGGAATGCCGCCATTTCCGCCAGATAATTCCTCGGCCAACGGGCGGAGAGGCGGGCGGAGCGGTTGGTTGCGCGCTATAGTTCGGGGAGGCGGATTCCGTTCCGCGACTTGGATTTTCGCGGGGGAGGGGGATTGTTCTCCGGTTGCATTCGCGCGCTTCCGCTTGTATGGAAGAGCCTGGCCTGGAGCGCGCGCCGTCGCCCGCAGAATTCACCGCCGCCGCGAACGGGAAACCCATGAAAAACCTCGCCATACTGCGTCTGGTTCCGTTGCTGGCCCTGCTGGCGGGATTCGCCCGTGCGGGGTATGTGGAGGAATTGGCCGACGGGACGACCGTCATCCACGTGAAGTGCTGGCAGTTGCCGGACCCGACGCGGACGGACACCAAGACCCGGGCCGACGTGGCCGTGGTGCGGGAGTTCATCCGCCGCTACTCCGAGGGCTGGGAGGAAACCCTCGAAGACGGGACGGTCAAGCGCCACCCGAGCATCTTCGAGCAGCGCTACCGCGCCCGCTACGAGGCCGATCCGGCCCGGTACGGCCGGCGCGACTGGCGCCGGGTCCAGGTCGAGCTCGAACAGTTCAGCGGCATCACCATCGAGGGAATGGGCATGGACTCGGGGCCGCTGATGGCCATCGCCGGCGGCGTCGCGCCCGACATCCTCTACGTCAACTTCCGCCAGTCCGACACCTATATCCAGGAGGGTTTCCTCTATCCTCTGGACAAGCCGGAGGACAACTATCTGGGTTCGCTGACGGAGGAGGAGAAGTCCTTCGCCATCCATCCCAAGGTCTGGCCGGTGATCCGGCGGCGGGGTCCGTCGGGCCAGGAGCACGTCTGGGCGCTGCCTTTCGGCGGGGTGCTGGGCAAGGTGATTCTCTACCGCAAGGACCTGCTCGACGCCGCCGGGGTCGCCTATCCCGGCAACGACTGGACCTGGGAGGATTTCCTCGAAGCCTGCAAGAAACTCACCGATCCGGCCAAGGGCACCTACGGGGTGCGGTTCGGCAAGGGCAGCTCGGAAAGCTGGTACTGGGTCACCTTCCTGTGGTCCGCCGGGGGCGAAGCCATGAGCTACGACGCGGCAGAGGACCAGTGGCGCGCCGCCTTCGCCAGCCGGGCCGGCGCCGTGGCCCTCGATTTCTACACCCGGCTCTGCTCGGAACCCTGGGTGGACGAGACCGGGCGCAACCGCTTCGGCTATGCCTTCAAGGAGACCGAGGGGGGACAGAAATGGGACCTCGGCCAGATCGGCTTCTATCCCGACTACATCGACGAGAAGCTGTTCAGCACGATCAACCCCGACATCACCGGCATGGTCGCCGTGCCCCTGGGCTATCCCGACGAGAACGGGGTGCGCCACCGGGGCGGCGAGCTGAACAGCCGCATGCAGGGCCTGTTCGCGGACATCAAGGACCCGGTGGTGCGGGACGCCGCCTGGGAATACCTCCGCTTCCACGAATCGAGGGACGCGGTCCGCATCCGCACCCGGATCATGGTCGAGGGCGGGCTGGGCCGCTTCGTCAACCCCCAGTATCTGCGGCTGTTCGGCTACGAGGACATGATCCGGCTGGCGCCCAAGGGCTGGGAGGAGACCTTCGAGATCGCCATCGAGTCCGGCAAGCCCGAGCCCTACGGGCGCAACTGCCAACTGGTCTACCATGTGATGACCAAGCCGATGAACGAGGCCGAGGAGCTGGCCAAGTCGGGGCGTCTGCCCGAGGACCGCGAGGAGCGCCTGGCCCTGATGCAGCGGCTGCTCGAAAAGGGCGCCGCCGAGGCGAACGAGAAGATGATCGGGCTCCTCACCCCGCGGCAGCTCCTGATCCGCCGTTCGGTGGCCACAGCCCTGCTGGCCGTGATTGTCGCCGCCTTCGCCCTGATGTTCCGCAAGCTGGTCCGCATCTTCACGCCGCCGAAAATCGAGGGCGTGGAGCAACAGTCGTGGGCCTTCCGCCGCTACCAGTGGGCCTACCTGCTGATTCTCCCCGCCGCGCTCTCGATCTTCTTCTGGAGCTACCTGCCCCTCTCGATCGGCTCGCTCATGGCCTTCCAGAACTTCCGCATCATGGGCGGCTCGGAATGGGTCTGGGTGGACAATTTCGCCAATCTGCTGTGGGACGGGGAGTGGTGGCGCTCGGTGTGGAACTCGCTGCGTTACAGCCTGCTGGTGGTGGGCATGACCTTCCTGCCCCCGGTCATCCTGGCGGTTCTCCTCCAGGAAATCCCCCGCGGCAAGATTCTCTTCCGCACCCTCTTCTACCTGCCCGCCGTGATCACCGGCCTGGTGGTGATCTACCTCTGGCGGTCCTTCTACGAGAAGAGCGAGTTCGGCGTGCTCAACTCCGTGGTGCTGAAGATTCCCGCCATCGGCTTCATCGCCATCGGCCTGCTCTGCTTCATGATTCTCTACTTCTTCGCCAAGCGGCTGTGGATTCACGACTCGCGCTGGGTCGCGGGCATCTGCCTGCTGGTCGGCGCGGGCGCGTTCTGGTTCTTCCTGACCTTCGCCCTGCGGGTGTTCCGCTCGGTCGATTCGCCCTTCTGGCTGGCGCTGTTCCAGCCCATGAAGAACCCCTTCGAGTGGCTGGACGACCCGAAGACGGCGATGATCTGCTGCGTGCTGCCCATGGTCTGGGCGGGCATGGGGCCGGGCTGCCTCATCTACCTCGCCGCCCTCAAGGGCATCGCCCCCGATTTCTACGAGGCGGCGGACATCGACGGGGCCACCTTCATCGACAAGATTCTCTTCATCGTCATCCCCATCCTCAAGCCCCTGCTCATCATCCAGTTCGTCGGCGTCTTCATCGCCTCCTGGCAGAACACGGCCTACATCCTGGCCATGACCAGCGGCGCCCACAACACCGAGGTGGCCGGGCTGCACATCTTCTACAAGGCCTATCTCTATCTCAAATTCGGTCCCGCCACCGCCATGGCCTGGGTGCTGGGCTTCATGCTCATCGGCTTCACCGTCGACCGCCTGCGCATCCTCTCCCGGCTCGAATTCAAGACCACGGGCAACCGGGAATAGGAGGAAACCGACATGGGCATCATTTCCAACATCGGCCGCAAGCACTGGAAGGTCCGCCTGCTCTTCCTGGGCATGTACGTCTTCCTGATCGTGGGCGCGGCCACCATGGTCTACCCCTTCCTGCTCATGGTATCCGGCAGCACCAAGAGTGCGATGGACATCAAGACCTTCGACATGTTTCCCCGTTTCCTCCGCGACCGCGACTGGATGTACGCCAAGCATCTCGAGGGCCTGTTCAACGAGCGCATCCTCGATCTTTCCATGGTCTACGACACCGACGAGGTCGCCTTCGAGCAGCTCCTCGCGCCCGACGCCGGCACGGTCGCCGCCGTCCTCGATGGCTGGCAGGCGCGCGGGGCCGGCCTGGACGCGGACCGGCGCCGGACCCTCGAGGGGGTCTTCCGCAAGATGGAGGTCCCCCCCCTGGCGGGCAAGCGCGAATTCGTCGCCGCCTGGGGCCGGTTCCTGGCGGACTACCGCGGCCCGGTGGACGCCTCGCCCGCCGCTTTCCAGGCGGCTGTCGCCGCCTTCCGCCAGACCCCCGGCTACCCGACTGGGCTGCCCAACCGCGCCCTCGCCGCCGAACTCGAAACCTTTCTCGCCGAAACCGACCTGCCCTTCTACGCCTTCGCGCCGGGCTACCTGAACGCCCCCATTTCCCGCACCTTCCCCGCGACCCTGAACGGCTTCAAGGAGCAACTGGTCCGCAAATACGGCAAGGAGATCGGCGCGGTGAACCGCGTTCTGGGCACCGAGTACGTCGGCTGGAACAGCATCTATGTCCTGCCCCCGAGCTGCCTGCTGCGCCGCGACCAGCCCGCCCTCAGCCCCCTCGCCCAGGAGCTGGTCGAGTTCTGCCGCCAGGAGGTGCCCTTCGGGCTCCGCCACTACTTCTCCCCCGAGGGCTTCTTCAAAAAACAGGTGCTCAAGACCGAATACAGCACCGACATCGCCAAGTACAACGAGCGCCACGGCACCAGCCATGCCGGCTACCGCGACGTCCATCTCGCCCGCACCTTCCCCGCCGAGGCCGCCGAACTCGAACGCAAGGACTGGGAGAAGTTCGTCCGCAACACCCTCGCCCTGCCCTGGATTCGCGTCGCCCCCGAGGCGCTCGGCGAGTTCCAGGACTATCTCGCCGCCCGGCACCAGACCATCGCCGCCTTCAACAAGCTCTACGGCACCGCCCATCCCGATTTCGCCGCCGTCACCCTGCCCGGGGAGCCGCCCGAAAGCGGCATGGCCCGGACCGACTGGGAGGGCTTCGTCGCCGGCTGGGTGGACCCGGTCAGCCGCCGGGAGTACCGGGCCGCCGCCCGCCATCTCCGGGTGGACAGCGTCGAGTTCCGCTTCCAGGACTGGCTGCTGGCCCGGCACGGCGGCACCGTCGAAGGGGTGAACGCGGCCTTCGGCACCGCCTACCGCTCGCCCGCCGACATCCTCCTGCCCCAGGAGGACCTGCACCAGGCCTATTTCCTCGACCACATCGGCCCGCTGCGCCGGGAGTTCGTCGTCCGCAACTACCGCACCGTCCTCGGCTATCTGGTGTTCCACGGGCGGGGCATTCTCAACACCGTGGTGTATTGCAGTCTGGCCATTCTCTCGGCCCTGCTGGTGAACCCCCTCGCGGCCTACGCCATGAGCCGGTACAAGATGCCGTCGAGCTACAAGATTCTGCTGTTTCTGATGTGTACGATGGCCTTCCCGCAGATGGTGACCAGCATCCCCAACTTTCTCATGCTGCGCAAGCTGGGCCTGCTGAACACCTTCGCGGCCCTGATTCTGCCCGGCATGGCCAACGGCTACGCCATCTTCCTGCTCAAGGGCTTCTTCGACGCCCAGCCCCGGGAACTCTACGAGAGCGCCCAGCTCGACGGGGCCAACGAGTGGACCATCTTCTGGCAGATCACCATGTCCCTCTCGAAACCCATTCTCGCGGTGATCGCCCTGCAAGCCTTCAACATGGCCTACTCGAACTTCATGTTCGCCTTCGTCACCTGCCAGGACGAGAAGATGTGGACCCTGATGGTCTGGCTCTACCAGCTCCAGCAGCGGAGCGGCCAGGCGGTGATGTACGCCTCGCTCATCATCGCCGCCATCCCCACCTTCCTCATCTTCCTGTTCTGCCAGAACATCATCATGCGCGGCATCGTGGTGCCGTCGGAAAAATAACCGGAATCCATTCTCCATGAACGACCTGGTCTATCGCGGCATCCTCCGGGACGCCGATGTCCGCTTCACCTACGCCGTCTGCACCGGGCTTGCCGACGAGGCGGTGCGCCGCCACAACTGCGACCCCCTCGCGGCCCATGTCCTCTGCCGCGCCCTCGGCGCGGGCGTGCTCACCATCCCCCTGCTCAATGCCGACGAGCGCTACAGCCTGCGCTGGAACTACGCGGGCGCGGTGAAAAGCGTCGTGGTCGAGGCGCGGGGCGACGGCGGCGTGCGCGGCTTCATCAACCCGCCCAACCTCGCCGACTACGTCGCCGAGGAGGCGCAGATTCTCGGCGCGTCCGGCACCGTCACCGTCATCCGGGCCGACCGGGACCGGCCCCTGAACACCGGCACCGGCCAGGCCGGGCTGCTCGATGTGGTCGAGGACCTCGCCTTCTTCTTCTCCACCAGCGACCAGGTCGAGACCGCCATGGTGGTCATGGTCGGCTTCGCCCCCGATCCCGCGCACCCGGTCAAGCTCTGCCAGGGATTCCTGATCCAGGCCCTGCCCGGCTGCGACCTCGAACGCTTCGAGCGCCTGCGTCTGCGGCTCGCCAGCCCCGCCTGCCGCGCCCTGATCGCCGAGCAGCCCCGCATCGACAACCATTTCGAGCGGCTTGTCCAGGCCCTGGCGGGCGACGAGGTCGCCCCGGTGTTCTCCCTCGATGCGGGACCGGTCCCCGTCTTCCGCTGCACCTGCTCCGCCGAGCGCATGCGCGAGCTGCTCGGCACCCTGGGCCGGGCCGAGCTGCAAGCGGCGGTGGACAGCGGCGAAACCCTCAAGCTCACCTGCCATTTCTGCTCGTCCCGGTATGACATTCCCCCCGAGCAGGTCCGCCAGGCCCTGGCCGGGCTGGATTCATGAAGACCCTGCTCGCCACCGATCTCGACGGCACCCTGCTGAACGCCGAACGCCGGGCGGGCGAACACGACCTGGCCACCCTGCGCGAACTGGCGGCGGCGGGAATCTGCCGGGCCGCCGTCACCGGCCGCTCGCTCCACTCGGTCCGCCAGGCCCTGCCGCCCGATTTCCCCATCGACTATCTGGTCTTCTCCTCGGGCACCGGCATCCTCGACTGGCGCAGCGGCGAACTCCTCGCCACCTGCACCCTGCCCGCCGCCGACGTGAACCGCGCCGCCCGCATCCTGCGCGAGCGGAACGCCAATTTCATGGTCCACGATCCCGTCCCCGACAATCATCGCTTTCTTCATTTCGAGAGCCGCCCCGAGGACACCGACTACCGCCGCCGCCGGGATTACGACCCTTCCCTGGCCCGGCCCCTCGATCCCGGCTCCGTGCTGGGCGAGGCCGCCCAACTGCTCGCCGTCCTGCCTCCCGACCTCGACCGCTTCGCCAATCTGCGCCAGGCCCTGGCGGAATTCCAGGTCATCCGCACCACCTCGCCCATGGACGGCCGCAGCATCTGGCTCGAAATCTTCCCGGTCGAAGCCTCGAAGGCCCAGGGCTGCGCCTGGCTGGTCGAGCGCCTCGGCCTCGACCGCGACCATACCTACTGTCTGGGCAACGACTACAACGACCTCGATATGCTCGAATGGGGCGCCCATGCCGTCGTCGTCGCCAACGCCCCCGCCGACCTCCGCGCCCGGTTCCCCGTCACCGCCTCCCACAACCACAACCCCCTCACCGCCGCCTGCGCGGCCTGGGGGCTGCGCTAGCCCCGAGGAAGGGACGCCATGAACGCCGACGCCTTCCGCCCCCTTGAACCCGTTTTCACCCCCGCCCATCTGCACGCGCTGGGCCGACGGCGGCGGCTGGTCCTGCAGGAAGACGCGAACATGCCCATCGAGGCATTCCGCCTGCCCATTTCCCAATGGCTCGATTTCCGTTTCCGTCATCTCGACACTCCCGGCTGCCAGATCGACGGCATCTGGTGGGACATCGGGCTGGCCGAGGACACCTACGCGATCTATCCCAGCAAGCTCCTCCCGCGTGTCCGGCTGGCCGGGTTCGACGACTGGTGCGAGCAGGGCGTCGACTGGGTGGGCGAGCTGGTGGCCGCCTGCCACGCGCGGGGCCTCGAAGCCTTCTGGAGCAACCGGGTCTGCCCCGTGGACTTTCCCCAGCCCTTTGCGCCCGGCGAGTCGATTCCCCACGCCGATCCCCGGCGGCGCAATCCCCTCAAAGCCGCCCATCCCGACTGGGTGAATCCCTGCTGGTGGCCCCAGGGACTCTGGAATCTCGCCTGCGCCGAAGTCCGCGAACGCAAGGTCGCCATTCTCCGCGAACTGCTCGAAACCTACGCCCTCGACGGCATCCAGCTCGATTTCGCCCGCCACACCCCCTGCCTGCCGCCGGGCCGCGAATGGGAGCACCGCGCCCACGCCACCGCCTTCGTCCGCATGGTCCGCCGCATGATGCTCGAAATCGAGCGGGAGACCGGTCGCCCCCGCCTGCTCGCCGCCCGCGTCGGCGAGTCCATCCCCGTCAACCACGCCGACGGGCTCGAAGTGGACGCCTGGCTCGCCGAGGGCCTGCTCGATCTCGTCAATCTGGGCGGCCGCACCACCACCGTGGACGTGGCGGTCTTCCGTCGCCTTCCTTCGCCCCTCCCCGTCCGCGTTTCCGTCTCCTTCGACGGCCACCATACCAACGACGGCTACTATTTCCCGCCCCTCGAATATCTGCGCGGGGTCTTCCGCAATTTCCGGCTCCAGGACGCGGACACGATTTCCCTGTTCAACTGGGCCTGCGCCCCGCCCGAGGCCTACGACGAATTCGGCCTCCCCGGCATGATGAAATGCGCCGCCCACACGGCGAGCGTGTTCCTGGCGGGCGAACTGGCCACCCTCGGCGGCGACCGCACCTACGCCGTGGAACGGCGGGGCGGCTACCCCTGGGCCGGAAACGCCGTCTACCGCAACGAGAACCGGCCCCTGCCCGCCCCCCTCGGAACCGAGCCTATCGAGCTGCCCCTGCTGGTCATGGACGGCGCGGACAGCGCCAGCGCCGAATTCCGCCTCGTTCTCCGCCAGGCCGATCCCGCCGTCGTCCCCGGTCTCGCGCTCAACGGCCATCCCGTCCCCCTCCGGCTCGAAAACCCGGACTGGAGCGACGGCCAAATCTACGGGGACGACCCCCAGCCCTCGGCCGGTGCCTGGAGCTACTACGCCCGCCCGAACCCCCTTCGCGGCCTCCAGCTCTGGGTCGGCAGCGCCAATCCCGCCTGGCTCGAGTCCGGCGAAAACCACCTGAGCCTCTCCGGCACCGGCAGCGCCGAAAAGCTCGAGATCACCCTCCGCCAACCCCCGGCGTAGCGGGTGGTTGGGAAACCCGGCAACGGAACCAAAGGGGTCGGATCGCGGTCCACTCTCCAATACGACTCGTTTCCGAGCATGCCGAGGCCCGCCATGACCACCGCTCCCGACATCCCTCTTTCCCGCCGCGATTTCCTGCGACTCTCCGCCGCCGCCACCGCCGGGCTTTCCCTGGCTTCCGCCGACAGCTTCGCCCAGGCGGCGATTCCGCCGCCGATGACCCGGCGGTTTGGGAACATCGACTTCGACGTCACCACCCTGGGTCTGGGCGGCCAGGCCTCGATCCAGTGGACGCCTCCCGGCGTGGACCCGGTGGCCATCATTCTCAAGGCCTTCGGCCTCGGCGTGAACTACTTCGACACCTCGAACGTCTACGGTCCCAGCCAGCTCAACTATCATCGTGCCTTCGAGCGCTTGAACCTGATTCCGGGCCAGCCCGGCTACGACCTGGCCCGCCGCGAGCGGACGTTCCTCACCACCAAAACCATGATCCGCTGGGCCAAGGGCGGCTACCCGAACCGGCCCGGCGTCCGCAACGCCACCAACGGCAACCACGGCGAGGGCGCGGTCGCCGATCTCCGCCGCTCGCTCTCCCAGCTCTTCGGCAACAACG